>JAGLSW010000394.1 GCA_023135565.1 Candidatus Aminicenantota bacterium
GTTTGATCAAAACTTTTGTTTAGCCGACATTTCAAGGTTGACGCAGCAATAGGAGGTTTATATGGGCAAACCGATAACTATTTTTACCGGCCAATGGGCTGATCTTTCTTTCGAGGAGATGTGCAAAAAAGCCGGGGCCTGGGGCTATGACGGCCTGGAAATCGCCTGCTGGGGCGATCATATGGACGTGCGCAGGGGTGCCGAAGACCCGGAATATATCGAAAGCAAAAAAAGTATCCTGAAAAAATACAATCTCAAGTGCTGGGCTTTAGGCGCGCATTTGGC
The DNA here is from genome assembly GCA_023135565.1 of Candidatus Aminicenantota bacterium. Classification (GTDB taxonomy): domain Bacteria; phylum Acidobacteriota; class Aminicenantia; order UBA2199; family UBA2199; genus JAGLQA01. The sequence goes on from JAGLSW010000394.1 coordinate 286, forward strand.
CGGTCAATGCGTGGGCGACAGGTACGACGAGCGGCTGGATGGGTTCGCCCCTGAGGTAGTGAAAGGCAAACCGGAAGCGCTGCGGCAGTGGGCCGTGGAAGAGATGAAATATACGGCTAAAGCAGCCCAAAATATGGGTTGTTCCGTAGTGAACGGTTTTATGGGTTCCCCGGTGTGGAAGTTCTGGTATTCTTTTCCTCCTACCACAGAGGAGATGGTGGAGGCCGCTTTTAAGAAAATCCGCGACCTGTGGACGCCTATTTTTGACGAGTTCGACCGCTGCGGCGTAAATTTCGCTTTAGAAGTGCATCCCACGGAGATTGCCTTCGATCTTTATACCACCCAAAAATTATTTGAAGTCTTTGAGAACCGGCCTACTTTAGGGCTTAATTTCGATCCCAGTCATTTGCAGTGGCAGGGGGTGTCTCCCGACCTTTTTATCAGGGAATTTCCCGGCAAAATTTACCATGTGCACATGAAAGACGTGTCTGTAAATTTAGACGGCAAATCAGGTATTCTCGGTTCGCATTTGCCTTTCGGGGATTTGCGCCGCGGTTGGAATTTCCGTTCTTTGGGGCATGGGGACGTTGATTTCGGCGAAATCATCAGGGCACTTAATGTGGTGGGATATACCGGCCCGTTGTCTGTAGAATGGGAAGACAACGGTATGGACAGGGAGTTCGGCGCTAAAGAGTCGCTGGAATTTGTCAAGCAGGTTAATTTTTCGCCCTCGGACGCATCTTTTGACAAAGACATGAAAACCGAATAGCCCCGTACGCACGGGGAGGCGATAAGCCGCTTCGC
>JAGLSW010000395.1 GCA_023135565.1 Candidatus Aminicenantota bacterium
CCCCCGGCAGGGCCGCCGGAGGTAGTACCATTAGAGTTCGTCGAGGCCCGTTTGCTGGGGCTGCTCTTCGCTGAAGGCGGGGAGTTAATAATTCTGTGCCACCTGGTGGATCGCCTCTTCTAAAGAAGAAAAACGGCTCTTGAGTTCTGCTTTTATTTTTTCGATCCGGGCGCTGGGGGTATAATCCGACAGGAAACGAAAACGACCCAGCCTGCGCCCCACGATAAAAGACTCTTTATCTTCGGTTTTCATTTTTAGGAATTTATCTAATACTTTTAGGATTTTGTCTTTATCTTCCGGCATCCGGCCTTCTACTTCTTCGATCAGGTTCATGATGTGGTCGCTTACGATTTTGCTCTCGATTCCTTTTAGGTTTTCGATAAATAGTTTGATCTCTGTTATTTTTTCTATTTCGCTTAGAGGCGTCCACTTTTTATCTACCATCATCTGGTGCAGGGGTGTTCTTTTAATGACTCGCGTAGTGCGCAGCCGTATGAAGGTAGGATTAACCTGGTTTAATACCTTTGCCGACTCCACCGCGTTCTCCTGGGAAAGCTCCGCGCCGCCGATGCCGGGCATAAAATACTCCGACAGCTCGAAACCCGCGGCCACGGCGTTTTTACCTGCCAGCACCTGTTCCGCCGGGGTAACGCCCTTGTTTATTTTTTCCAAAACTTTTGCCGAGCCTGATTCCATGCCGATATGCACTCTATCCAGGCCTGCTGTGCGCAGTTTTTTTAGTTCATCTAAGGATTTTTTGCTCAGGGTTTTGGCCCGGGAATAGGAAGTCACCCTTTCGATAGAAGGGAATTTTTCCCGGATATGGTTTAGGATTTTCACCAAATGGCCTGATTTGATAACTAAGGAATCGGCGTCTTGCAGGAAGAGGCTTTTCATACCGCAGCGCAGCCAGAATATCACCTGGTGGATAGAGTCTCTATCGATATTTTCTTCCGCCGCTAATTGGCCCACCAGGTCGAGATTGTCTTCGCCGCCGCCCCCGGCTGCCGCGATTGTTCCGGTAATTTTTTCGGTGATAAAAGCGACAGCGTCGATATCTTGAATGACCTCGTCTACTTTGCGCGGCGAGAATTTTCTTTTTTTGTAGACCGGGCAGAAAGCGCAGCGGTTCCAGGGGCAGTTTCGAGTGACGCGCAACAGGATGCTGTGAGCTTCGCTGGGTGGTCTAATCGGACCTAATTCAAAATTATAATTCATGATCGTTTATTATACCAGAAATCCCCATTACTACGAAATCGTTTAACCACGAATGGACACAAATCACCACCAATTTAAGGAATACAAAAGCCCAGCGGCCCTCCGGGGGGTCGTTTTTGAAAAAGCTCCGCAAAACTTTTAATTATTTAGAATCA
>JAGLSW010000396.1 GCA_023135565.1 Candidatus Aminicenantota bacterium
TGCCGCGAAGCGGCTTAACGCCCCCCCGCGCGTGTGGGGCCGCCGGAGGCAAAGTGCCATTCCTGTCGCGGCAAGTGTTGACAGTTATTCCCGCGGTAGACGGCTCGAGTTTTCACCGGGACAGTGACGGGAATTTCTGGCGCGCTTATCTTTTTATTAGCGGCGCACGAACCTACGATATCCCGCTTAATAATGAGCAGGTTTATCGAGCCGCCCGCATGTTCCGCGAATTCCAGGAGATGCTGACCGACCTGCCCGGACCGCCCCTGCATGAGACTATCCCAAATTTTCACAATGCGCCGCTGCGGTTTAAGCGCTTCCGGCAAGTACTAAAAGCCGATTCCTGTAACCGGGCGATGCAGGCTGCTCCTGGAATCGACTTCTTGTTGAAGCAGGCCGGGATATTCGACGTGCTGCCCCGGTTGGTGGAGAAGGGCCAAATCCCGGTGCGCATTACGCATAACGACACCAAAATCAACAATGTAATGTTCGATGACGAAACTGGCGAAGGGCTGTGTGTTATTGATTTAGACACGGTAATGCCCGGTTTATCTTTGTATGATTTCGGCGACCTGGCTCGTACGACCTTATGTCATGCGGCTGAGGACGAACGCGATCTGCGCAAAGTAAAAGTAGATTTATCGCGGTTTGAGGCTATTGTGAACGGTTACCTGTCTACAGCCGGCGGTTTTTTGAAAAAATCGGAACGGGAACATTTGATAACCGGGGCCAAAATGATGACGCTTTTGATAGGTATGCGTTTTTTAATAGATTTTCTCGAAGGCGACCCCTATTATAAAACACACCGCGAGGCCCACAACCTGGAACGCTGCCGGGTACAGTTTACATTGGTGCAGTCCATAATAGAACACGAAGAAGAAATGACAAAACTGATTCCCGATGGCCCTGCTGGGGGTGCGGCGCACCCACCCTCTTTGCCTCCGGCGGCAAGGGGGGCTTTTTTGAAAAAGCGCCCCCCTTGACCCCCCCAAAAACTTTTGTTGAGCGGTAAGTTTTTTTATCCTGGAAACACATCTCGTTGGCTCACACGCCGCCCCTCGCCCGGAAAAAAATTAATGATCTTTTAAAAAGGTTTTCCCTTTTCCGGTGATAATGTATTTTTGTTTGGAGCTGCGGGGTTTATCAGGAATTAAAGGGGCTAAAAGACCATCATCTAAAAGAGGTTTTAGAATAGTGAGCCTGAAATATTCCCTATCCTTAAGTCGCAGATATTCCTGTATTTCACTTCTTGTCCTGGGGTCTTCACAGAACGACAAGATTTTCAACACTTGCGGGGTGCTTGCGGGGTGATCGCGCAGCGTCCGCACTGCTTCGACGTCGGGATAGCCCGGTCTGTATTCGCTTTTTCCGGGTATATCGATGCCGGGGCGTTGGATTATAACGGTAAAAAAACTGTCGATGTCGAATTCAACCTTTAAATTTTGTTCTTTGACTGCCGATATGATCCGTTTAATCCCGGAGCCTACTTTTTCGACTAAACCGAGGCGGTTAAAAATATCGAAAATAATGGGGTTGCGGGCCATGCTTTTTTTGCCGAATTTCTCTTTTTCAAACAGCAGTTCGCCGGGGTTCGATATTTCGACCCTGTCGTCGAATATCTCCACCATAACCCTGGCCCCGATCTCGAAATAATCTCTATGTATGATGGCGTTTAGCAGCGCTTCTTTTAGGGCTTCATAGGGGATTTCCGGTATTTCTTTGCGCGGGCCGGGGCCTTCGATCACGTATTCTAAACGCAGGTGCTGCTGCAAAAACTTAATGGCATTTTCATAGTCCTGGACTAAGCCGGTGCGAAAATCTTTGCGATCGATGATTTTGACTTTGTCGAGTCCTTTGTACAGCACGCAGGTGACATAGGCTTGGCGGAAGTACAGGTCCCTTTTTTTGCCGAAAAAAAGAATGCCCGCATTATTTATGATAAATGACTCTTCATTTTCTCCCAGGCCCAGGTTTTGCAGTAAATCCTCATGCTCGGAGTTGACTGTTATATTCATTCTTTTCAGCAATTCGTACAATAGTTCTTTATCAAAATCCCCGGGGTATTTGAAATCCACTCTCGGCTGGTTTTCACAGCGGATTTTCCTGGTTTTCTGCGGCCAATAAAATATCTCTTTCCTGGTCATTTTTTGGGAATTGGGGCCTTCTCTCAGGAAGAATCCTTCCGAGCACTGCACCGGTTTATCGATGCTTTCCGGCACGGTAACCAGGACGATGTCTTTTCCCTCGTATCTAATCGTTTCGATATAGAGTGCGGCCCTGGGGTCGCAGTTGTTGGCAATATCCTGGATTTGCGATTTTATTTTATTGGTTAATGTGCAGCCGGTGATTTTGTTATTATCGTCTATGCCGATAAAAATGCGTCCCCCGGCGGTATTGGCGAAAGCGCTGATTTCCCTGCCCAATGCGGCGGAGACCGATTTTTTAAATTCGATCAGCGTCCCTTCGCCGCTTTTTAGAATTTCTTCAAATTGCTTTATTTTCATCTTTCTATCATATTATGAATGTTGGCTACCTTTTCTTTCAATTTTTCTCGAAGCGTTTAAAACTATCATGTTATCCTCCTCTCCTAAATTCATGATACTTTGTAGCAATTAAATCGAGAAAAAAGCCCATCATAATTAACCCCAAAAATGCTTCAAGGATTGCTAAAATTTTTGTGAAAGTACTATCGGGCCCAATATCGCCATAGCCTAAAGTTGTAAAAGTTACAAAACTCCAATAAAGAGACTCAAAAAATGAATCAACATAACTCAACCCCCCTGAATACCGGAGCCCCTTATCTCCAAAGAAAGCCAGGAAGGCAAAAAGAAAAATAATTATAAAAATCGACAGGAAAAATCTAAAGGGACTTGTTCCAAACTTTGAAAGATTTCCCCACATTTTATATAACCCATTTTCCGCAAGTTGAAAAGGGTGTTTTTTCCGAATTAATTTTTTCTATCATTTTCCCCAAAAGTCATTTATATCAATATTTAATAAGCTCA
>JAGLSW010000397.1 GCA_023135565.1 Candidatus Aminicenantota bacterium
GGTGCGGTGTGCCGCGGCCCCCAACGATAATTCAATGGGGGCGTCACCCGGCAGGGCTGCCGGAGGCAAAAATTCATCGTAAAAAAAACGCCATAGTCTTGCAAAATAAAAATTTTTCCTTTAAAATAGGAGCGAGATTAAAAATGATACTGAATATCTCACATTGTACTAAAAAAACCGGGAGGCAAAAATGAAAAAATTAGCCTGTTTATTATTTATGTTGGTGCTTTTAGCGCTGGGTCTGTCGGCGGATGAAAAAAAGCCCGCTGTTGACTTTTCAAACCCTGTAAAAGTAGTGGACGCCATTTTCGAAGCTGCCAGGAATGAAGACCTGACTGTTCTCGATCAGCTCTGCGATCCAAAAGGCGAGAATGATGGGGATACTCGCCGCATCTGTGAAATGGCCAAGAACCCTGAAATGATAGAGGAGTTCTACGAATGGTTCGGCAAGGGCAAAGTGACCGGCGCTGCCGTGATAGAAGGTGATACAGCCAAAGTGCCATTTGTTTTCGGGCCGGAAGCTCAGCACAAAGAAGATATGATCCTGGTTAAACGGGAAGGCAAGTGGTATCTTTCTGATTTTTAGGATTTTTTAGGTTTTCCCGGGGCCTTACAAAGTTTAAGTTTCTTGCTGAGATTAAACCAAACGGTCGAATTTTCAGGATCGGGTGGTCTGCCGGTCCCGGTGTGGTATTTTTCTATTTTACCGTTTTTTCCTGAAGGAAAGGCTCCCCGAACCGGGCGGGAATTCACCAAACCCCAGCTACATCTCCCGGGGCATTTCGAAAAAAATATGCAGCCCGGCTGCACTGCCGATCTTGCCCTGCATGGCGTCCACCACACCGGCGGCCCGGTCCTCACTGCCGTAACTGCCTAAAGTGATGCCTAAAGGATGCATTTGGCTGTATCCTTTGACTTTTTTGCCGTTTAACAAGATTCGCTCCAATTGGACCAAATTCTTCTTGTCCTGGGTTCTTACCCAATAACTCATATTAGACCTCCGTCTTGAACTAAAAACTTATTTTACCATAATGCGATTTTTCTATCAATCTTGCTGACCTCCGGCGGGGTGCGGCGCACCCGCCCTCTTAGCCTCCGGCGGCCAAAAACCCTTTTGAAAAAGGGTTTCCGGACTTCCCAAAACTTCTCATGAGCGATACGTCCAGGAAAAAATTTGGCCTCTTTACGTAGGCTGCACAGGGATTTTCGTTTTTTATGAGGACTTTAGGATAATTCTTCTTCACACTTGACTTTTATTCCCTATACCCCTACAATGTACCGGAGAGGCAAAACCCATGTTTGACAACGAACTAAAAATTGCAATTATCGGCGGCGGGCCGGCAGGCAGCTTCACCTGCCACTTCCTAAACAAACTCGCTGCTAAGGCCGGAAAAAAAATCAATATCACTATATACGATCATAAATGCTTCTCCTGCACAGGCCAAAAAAGCTGCAATATGTGCGCCGGTATCATCTCTCACAGCTTGATAAATGAACTGGAAAAAGAAAAAATCTTCCTGCCCGCTTCAGCCATCAAAAACGAAATAAAAGGCTATCAACTACACAGCAAACATAATAAGGTCTATTTTAAAAGAAAAGAAATAAAAAGAATCTATTCGGTCTTTCGAGGTCAAGGACCACTGCCGGAAGACGGCCGGATTAATAGCTTCGATCAATTCCTGCTGGATTTCGTCAGCAAAAAAGATAACGTCTCTATTATAAAAAAAAAAGTGCCGGCTATCGACTTCTCACAAAAAGATTATGTGCAAATCAGCACATCGGACGAAACCACGGACAGGTACGATTTTGTAATCGCCGCCTTCGGGGTCAATACAAGATTGAAAAAAAAATTAACCAACGGCTACAAACCACCTCGTACCATCAGAGCGCTGCAATTGGAAATTAAACTCCCCTTAGACTTTGTAGAAAAGACTTTCATGGAGAAAGTGCAGATGTTCCCCATCTACAAAAACAATATCCGCTTTTTAACCCTGACACCCAAATGGGATTTTATTACAGTGACTGCCATCGGGAAAAACGTAAAACTCGAAGACGTAAAAAAAGAAATTCAAAACAATAAAAATATCAGGCATTATTTGCCCCAAAAAGACCTGGATATCAAGTGCATGTGCGCCCCGGAAATGCCGGTAAATTTAGCCAAAAAACCCTATGGCGACAGGTTCCTGGCAGTTGGCGACGCCTGCGTCAGCCGCTACTTAAAAAACGGCATCGAGTCGGCTTTTCATACTGCTTTTTTTGCCGCCGCCGCCATCATCAACCACGGTACGGACAAAAAAACACTCAGGAAACATTATTACCGGCGCTGCAAAAAGGAATTCCATTTCGACAACCTATGCGGGAAATTTTTATTCGTCATGGATCGCCTCTCCCATATAAACGTTCTCTACGCGGAATCCCATATGATGCTGGCTAAAAAAGAACAGGTCACCGGCAAATCTGTCAGGCTTTCCGGCGTTTTATGGGACATGTTTACCGGCCATGAAAGATATAAGGTAATCTTACGCAGCGCCCTTAACTCCCGCCTTATCTTTACTATTATTATAAAAGAATTTCTCTTTAACCTGCTGAAGTCGATTTTCAAAGGAAAAGCAGTGCTCCATTTGCCGCTCCGGCAGTTTTATAAACTGCTGAACGGGAGTACGGTGGCTATCATCGGCGGTGGCCCGGCCGGCGCCGCCTGCGCCATCAAACTGGCAAAATCAGCAAAAGAACAGGGTCGTCACATTAACATCGTGTTGTATGAGGGGAAAGATTTTTACCTCCATCACAACCAATGCGTGGGCATTCTATCACCGCCGCTGTTAAAAATATTGCAGCGGGAATTGGACATAAAACTGCCGGAAAAATTGATTAAGAGCGAAGTGCCCGGCTATGAACTGCACACCGACAAGGAGAGCATATTTTTGAAAAACTACCGGCGTAATGAATCGAAAACCTATTCGGTGCGCCGTTCCGAATTAGATAATTTTTTGCTCAACCAGGCCCGGGAACAGGGGGTTAAAGTGATCGGCAGCCGGGTGACGGACATCGAATTTTGCAAAGATACCCATAACGATGAGGTGAGGATTTTCTCGGAATCCGATTATTTAAAAGCAGACGCCGTGGTCTGCGCGTTCGGGTTGGATGAGGAGATGATGACCCGGCTGCGGGCAGCCAGCAAAAGGAGGTTCAGAAGCCCCCGGAAAATAATGAAAACCTTTGTTACCCGGATCGATTTTCCCGAAGAGGTATTAAACAAATTATATGACAAAAGGGTTTATCCTTTTTTAATATCGTCGCTAAAGAGAGTTGAATTCGGCGCAGTTACCATAAAAGACGATCATATCGTGATAAACGCAGCGGGGGAGAAGATCACTTCCGATGATCTGCTGCGCTTTCTTTCCCTGCCGGGAGTTATCCGGCTCCTGCCCGGTGAGATCGGGGATAAGATAAATTGTTTTTGCGGCCGATTCCCTTCTTCCCCGGCGCGGAAGCCCTATGGTGACAGGTATGTGGCGATTGGCGACGCTACCGGCTGGCTGCGTCCTTTAAAGGGTAAAGGGATCAACCTGGCGGTGATTACCGGTATTCATGCGGCGCAGGTGATGCTGGATGAAGGGATTTCGAAGAAAGACTTCGCCCGTTACCGGGCATTGTGCCGGGGTTTCATCGAAGACTACAAGTATGGAGTTTTGGTGAGCATCGGTTTGCATATCATAAAAAGATTCGGGATTCTCGATTTTTTTATCAGGCGGGCGCGGAAGAGCAGTCGTTTTTACAAACTGTTGTATGATGCGGTTTCCGCGGAGAATTCGTATAAGAACATCATGTTAAATTTTCTCAGGGGGGAAAAGCCCCCAACCCAAGATGGGCCCTGGGAGAAGCCTCTCCGATCACGTTGAGCAAAAAAATTGTTTTCTTAGCAAACCTTCACGAAGTATTAGTAAAGGGGAAAAGCCCGGCGGGGGGGCCTATAAGGGGCGCTTCTCAATTAACAAAAGTTTGATCAAAACTTTTGTTAACGAGAAACATTTCGACCCTGAGAAAATCCCCCTGGGCTAAGAGGGTGGGTGCGCCGCACCCCCGCCGGAGGCAAAGTTGATTGTAAATCCGGGTTCGCGGCGGTTGATTTTTTTTCGATATTTGTTAGAATATTATTCATGAGGAAAAAAACGATTACCCAAAAATCTAAGAGCATCATATTTAAAAGTTACAAGCACTTAATCACAAAATTAGAAGAAAAAAATAGGCGGCACAAGTTAGATATGATGGCCTCGTAAAAAGTCTTTTTTGAGCAAGATCAGATTTTGAAAACCCTTTGTTATCGGCAGTCTTCATTTTCAGTTTCCTCTAATTTAGACTTTTTACGACATCATCAGATATAATAAATTTACAAACACAGTTAGAGGCAATGGAGGGCTTAGACCATAACCTGGGCCGCATCATGCAAGATTTTTGGGCCGGTTATAGTCCCAAACTGCAGGAATGGCTATTTTACATTAAACAAATACTATCCGGCATCCCGGGGAAGATCGCGGACCTGGAAAAAAAGATGGCTGCCGGTGAAGCGCCCACCATTAAAGCTAAATATCAAAAGCTTATCGACATGCAGCAGGAAAGAAAAAACCGCTGGCGAAATGTGGGGGCAATGCTTATCACCAAAGTGCTGACTTTAGAAGATGTCACTACGGAAATAAACAACTTGCAAAAAACAAAGCTGGATTCCACCACCAGTCTCAATAAAATCATCCGGGAATTTAAAGAATACGAAAAAGACCTGAAGGAGACGCTATAGCTAAAGGATTATGTTATCCTGGAAGAATTTGAGACCCGTGTCCAGGAAGAATTGGATAAAGCGATTTCAGACATATCGCCCACACTGTTGGAATTAGTCAACGATAAAATCATAGGAAATATCAAAGCAGTGGTGCCTCGAATGGAATACTTATTGGCGCAGGCTTCTTCTATCGAAAGCCTGCCGGGATTGGCCGGTACAAAGGCGGGAGAGATAAAATTAAACCAGGCGAAAATCGTTAAAACTTTTCAAAAGTTGGAAGTGCAGAGCTTGAAGTTTAAATTGAAAGTTGAGCCTTTTGATGGTCACAGCGATCTAAACCTATTAGAGTCGAAAATCGATGAAGTTGTGCATCTTTTAAACTCGGTAAAAGCCCAAACCGCCCTGCCGCCTGCTAAAGGAGAGCAATTTTCCCCGGCGCCCACGGCAAGGCGCCGCCGGAGTTTAAAACATCCCGGTTTTTCACGATACAGGGAAATTGTAAACGGGATGGGTATATCGCAATCTGTCTTAGAGGAAATTTACCCGCTGCTGGATGATGAAGCCAATGAATTTAAAGGAAACGAACTAAAGAAAGTACTGCATGATTTCCATTGGGACGCGGACATAAGAGATAAAATATCCCGGCATCCACAAGTAAAAAACAGAGCCCTGCAATATATTTTCTTTATCGAAATGGAAAAAAGAATTTATATGCCGCGTTATTGGGCGTTACGTATCAACTTTTGTAAGCTTGTGGTGCATATTTTCGGTAGTTCTTATTTCGGGCGTCCTACTTATAATCTTGCCGATTTGTATGATAACAGCAGGACTGCATTCAACTGCCTGTTTAAGTTTATATCCCGTTCTAAAATTTCGAAAAGACTTTTTCGTCTCATTTCTAAGAGCAAAGTCGAACCCCTTAAAATCGCTGTTTTAAAAAATCCCCGGTTGAAGCGTGATTATTTTTTCGAATATCAGCATACCACTAACCGGGATTATATTAACGCGCTGGCCGAAAATATGAATACCCCGGTACAGGTGCTGAACAATATTGTTAAGAATGCGGACGGGGAAAACTTAGAGTTAATATTGAAGCATACCGGCGCGACTGTTTTTACGGGAGAATTAATCGACAGGAGACAGCAGGAGCAAAAAGAGCAGGATGCGTGATATTGCAGCACGGATGAATGACATTGTAATATTGTAATATGGATGGATAATATTGTAACGGTACATTATTAATAATCCATTCCCCTCTATTTTTTTTAAAAGCGGATACCCAGCAGACCTCCGTCATCAGCAGCATCAGTGAAGGTGACAATGACATGTTTGTCGAATTCAGACTGGAAAGTTTCACTGAAATCACGGTCAGGCACATTGTCGGAATTGAGAGCACAAATGTACTGGATTCCCTGCGATTCCGCCTCAACCGCAGCCAACTCCAATGCCTTCGCTATCTGCCGCTCATCTACACCATCGTAAATAGTACTGTCATGAATCAAAAAAATAGGGGCAGCGCGTAACTGCGAAAATAACCGCGCTAACGTGAGATCATAACAAAATATTTTCATGTAACCGATTCCCTGGCTCCCGGCTCGCTTAATGTCTACATCCATCTTGTACCCTCTACCGGTCACATCGAGTGACAATATCCCAGGCTCAGAATATAACTTTTCTGAAAACCCGTTAAATAATTTGATTGCCTTTTCAATATGAGGGAATCGCTCGTCATAATCCCTGCGGGTTTCCTGGTACAACTCCTCCCCGGCAATCTTTAAACGACTCTTACCTTCATCAAATTGCCTCAAGTTCTCGAGCCTGTTTTTTACTTCCTCTAACTGCTGCTTAAACCCGGCTGCCCGTTCCTGCAATTTGGTATACTCATCGAGCGCTCCATGAGTTTGTAAAATCACCATCCGTTCCGCTCTCCGGTTCGACAACTGCTCCACCCGAATTTCCTGGTCCTTTATCTCCCTGGCTAACCTGCCGGTCTCCGCTTCCAGGTAGTCTTTCCGATTGGCAATCAACTGCTTGTGAAAGTCTGAAACTTCATCTAATTTTTTTTCCAGGCTGCCGGGAAAAACCAAACCTGCTTCCCGGTACACTTGCTTCATCTTGTTTATGGAGACATCCCTCTCCTGCACGACACTTTCCCTGTATTTATCTAAAATTTGCCGGTTTATAGTGCTGCGATTGGTAATGTCATGAATTTCCCTGGTGATTCGGTTCACTTCTTCCTGGATTTCTATATATTGCGGGTGTACCTTGAAGGAATTTAGCTCGTTATCCACACGGGAAATTTTTTCCTCCAGCCTGACCAGTTCCGCTTTTAACTCGCCCATGGAGCCGACATAACCGGTCAATAATCCCTGGTTCAACGCTTTTTTCAATTCACCGAGCGTTTTCTCTTTATCCTTCAACTCCTGGAAACGGGCGGCTTGTTCCCAGTTCAATCCTAAAAGAAAGGCATTGTTCACCTGCATATCCCATTCCTTCTGCTGGGGGTAATGCCTGAAAGGAACTTGAAAAGCGCCCACCCCGCGGCGCATAAAATAAGAAATCAAACTGCGAAAAGTAGGGGTATATTTTTTGTCGGCAGCGTCTGCCGGGATACCGAAGTCCAGTTGACCTAATAGTACATTCCAGTCTTTAACGGGCAGAATGTATTTCTTCTCTATCTCATCATAGGCCGGTTTAAAGGGCCAGCTTGAAACATCACCTTCAAGTTTGATTTTTGAATAATCCATTGTGTTCCGGTAAACAGAATAACTATTCCCTTTTAAGGAGAAATCCAGGATGAACGTCCAGTCTTCCAACTGCTTTACCCGCAGCCCCTCATTTTTCCTGGTTGATGCTCCCAGGCAGAAATGGATGATTTCGATAAGCGTCGTCTTCCCAACTCCATTCCTGGAATCCTTATCAGTGGCTTCCCGTATCCTATCAGCCAATATCACATTAAAACCGGGTTTAAACCGCACCTCTCGAAAAGTATCCCGGTCACAGCGCACTGCTTTTAATATCATGCGTTGACTCTCCTCAATAAACCTTCATGCAGCTCGATTAAATTCAAAATAAAAAGAAAATCCAGGGTGAGAATGTATTTTTCATAAGCATTTATATCACTATCTTTGCGCGCCTTCTGCCAGAGCGAAGATACCGTCTGCGGTGATTTTAATCTATCCAGTAAATCGGTTCCCATCCCCAGGAGCGAGTTGGAGAGCAGGATATTCTTATCCGGTAATATCATGATTCAAACACCTTGCATTTCTCGAAAAAATAAACCAGCACTGAAAGCCCGGCGGTTTTCATTTTGAAATCCGTAGAATGATTGCACGCGAAATCCAAAAAAAATTAAAGAAGCCGGGGCTACTTGATCAGGTAAATCTCTTCCTGGGGGGGAGAAAGCCATTCGGCGCCGTCTTTGGTAATCACCACCATCTCCTCGATGGTAACAACACCCTGGGGAATATATAGACGCGGCTCGATGGTAAATACCTGGCCTTCCTCTAAAGGCATAAAGGGCAGCTCCCCGTACCTTTCCCAGTCGGGGCCCAGCAGCGCGCCGCCGTCATGCGCAACCCTGCCCACCTGGTGACCTAAGGCATGAGGATACTCTTTGTAACCTTGCGACACGATATATTCCCGGCAAATTGTGTCGATCCCGACGCCCGTCACCCCGGGCTTCAAGGCCGCAAAAGAACGCTTTATAGATTCGATAATGGTATCGATGCCTTTCTTGACTTCAGCCGGGGCTGCGCTTTCGCCGTCTTTTAATATATACCAGGTGCGCTGCAAATCGGAACAATACTTTTCGTAATTAACCCCGAAATCTAAATTAAAGACTTCCCCTCTTTTTAACGTTTTTTCCGTAGGACCGGAATGGGCGCCGGTTTCCTGGGGGCCGGTAAATACAGAGGGACAGTGATCTTCTTCCCAGGCTGTTTCATAACCCATTTTTTTGCGTTCACCGCTAATAAATTCGGCTACCTGCAGCTCGGTTTTGCCGGGTTTGGCAAAGCCGGTCACTTTATCATATATCTGTAAAGTAATCTCGATGGCTTTTTTGATGCGGCGAATCTCCTCCGCCGATTTCCTGCCCCGCAGCCGGGCAATAATCCCTTCAGCGGAAATAAATTTCCCGGCATAGTTTGTGCCTTTCAGCAGTTCCATGAGGCTTAAATAGCGGCCGTGGGTGAGTCCGTCTGCCGGTGGAGAATCTTTAGAATAGTTGATGGCAATTTTCCGCGGGTCGTGCTTTTTGAGCAGCGCTAAAAGGTCTTCCCGGGGCGATCCTTTGTAAGCAAAAATTTTATCGAAGAGTTCTAAGCGTTTGATCTTTTCTATATCGAGATTGCCGACAATGGCATACTTCTCGCCGCTTTTGAAAAATAAGAAAAAAGATAACCAGGTTACCCCTGTTCCGACTATATAATCCATGATGGGGTCGGATAATACTTCCGATTCTTTGTCTATGACCAGCCATAAATCTACGTCTACATCAGGCTCATCCAATATCTTAATCGCCTGCTCAATCTTTTCTTTTTCCATTATTTTACCTCTGCAATAATTCCTTAAAGATTTCTCAACATGCTAAAAAATCTATGCCAAAAAACAAGCTTCTTTATGCATGAGCAGCACAAAATTTTTGTTTAGTCCCTGCGGGACACTCCTTCGTTTCTTTTTGCTACTCTTTGAAGCGCCCCATGATCTCATCCTTCACCTGGGCAAATAACTCTTCATTGAAAAAATCAAACTTGTACCTCTCCCGGGCGCCGGTTACATAAGAAGCAAAAAAGTTACTGCGCAGCTCGTTCAACTTCTGCTTGTAAAAGCCCTTTCTTTCATTGGAAAAATCCGCGTCAGTGCTAATTTTTTTACTTTTTACTTTTACAATCACCACCTGGTTTTCAAACTTTATGGGATCAGAATAACGATTCTCCGGCAGCGAAAATATAATCTCATCTAAATCATCCTTTACCGGGAAATAACCTAACTTGTTGCCCCTTTTGTATGTATTAGGACTGGCATCGAGCTTGTTGTCTTTTAAATATTTCTTGATCTTTTCTTCATCCGACATGCCGTTAAGCTTTGCTGTGACTCGCTGGGATTCCTTTTCCAACAGTTCGATCTTCCCGGTCATTTCCACTTTTGTTTTTACCCTGTCCTTTACCCTGTCAAGAGGCTCAACCTGGGGCTTTTCTATTTTGTTCAACTGCACGATAGCCATGCCCTTTAAAAATTCAAAAGGGGCGCCCACTTCATTCTCTTTTAAAGTGAATAATTTCCTGGATATGTAGCCAGCTTCATCCACTTCTTCGATAGGATCCCCGCCGGCCACCAGCCCGGTTTCGATCACTGCTGCGTTGAGGTCTTCGGCTTTGGCTTTTATGTCTTTTTCATCCTTCAGTTTGGCATAGATTTTATCGAGCTTCTTTTTCACGATGCGGTTCAACATACCGCTCTGGATAGTGTCGCGAATCCTGTCTTTGACGTCATCTAAAGGCTGCTGGCTGTCTTTCTTCTTCTCAGCTAAATAGAGAATCGAAAAACCTCCCTGCTGCGTGTCGATGGGAAAAGATATCTCTTTCTCGTCTTTGCCTTCGATAATGCTTTTTTCGTTTTCAGTAAACCGCTTCCAGCCTTCATAACCGTGATCACCGCCCTGTTTGGCCTTGTTGTCCTGGGAAAGTTCCCTGGCTTTGGCGGCAAAATTTTCCGGGGTTAACTCTTCTTGCAGTGCCTGGGCTTTTACTTTTATCTCTTCTTTGTTTTTATCGTCGTATTTTAAGAAAATCCGGGAAACTTTTGTCTTTGCCGGTATGCGGAACTGCTCTTTGTTTTCCCGGTAATATTGGAAAAGTTCAGTGTCCGTAATTTCGGCTTCTTTCTTAAAATCGTCGAACTTGAGGGCGATTACACTGCCGCTTCTCTTTTCCTTGCTTTTGAAATCCTCTTTATGGGCATCGTAATACTCTTGTAACGCCTGATCTTCCACTTCGATATTATCTTTGATGCGGTCGGGTCTGAATACGATATAGTCGAGGTTGACATTATCGTTTTCCAATTTATATTTTTCTTTAAGGGTATCTTCGTCTACCACCAGGGGGCCGGTTACCAGTTCAGTGAATTTCTCGAGAATAATTTCATCTTTTCTCTCTTTTTCGAAATCTTTGACTTTTATCTTATTCCGGGCCAGCAATTCTTTATATTCCCGCACTCCTATAAACCTGCCGGCAGCATC
This sequence comes from Candidatus Aminicenantota bacterium, assembly GCA_023135565.1. Taxonomy (GTDB): domain Bacteria; phylum Acidobacteriota; class Aminicenantia; order UBA2199; family UBA2199; genus JAGLQA01. The sequence goes on from JAGLSW010000397.1 coordinate 11,019, forward strand.
GCCGTACTCCCTGAATATGTAGACCCGGGTGCGGCCGCTTTTCTTATCGTTGGCAGGGATGTTGTAGTTTTTGATGCGGTCCGATAATTCCTCGTCCGAAACGGAAATATTAAGCTTTTTAGCTTCCTTCCGGATAATCGCGGTGTTGACCACGCGCTGCAGTACCTGTTCGGGTACCCGCAGTTGGTTTATAAAAGCCCGGGTCAATTTGTTATTAAATTGTTCGTTGTAAGACTTAAGGGTCTGCATGACCTGGTCATAATATTCCTGCGCGGTCAGGACTTTTCCCGCGATGGAAAGAATTTCAGTCTTGCTGCCGGATTCGGCCCTAAAGGGGTCGGTAAAAGAGAAACCCACTAAGAAGACGATGATTACCACCCACAGCGTCCATGAGTATTTTTTGAAGTCTTTTCTCATTTTTCTGAGCATTTTATTTTCCTCCAGTATAGAAATTCCGGTTATTTTGTTTCATTTTTTTATCCGTTAGGCTATATTGTAGTACATTTCCCCCTATAGATCAAGTGGAAACCGGAAAAGAATCGGGGACAGCGTCATTTTTTTATCGAGATGCTAAATTATCAAGGATTTCGAGGTGTTATCCAGGTCTCCCGAAAATTGCGCTAATCCCGGAAAGTTTAAGAAATGAGGTATCCCCGGTAAAAGAATTGTCCCGATATTAACTATTTATTAATGTTAAAGCGGTTTTTTTAGATCGAATTAAAAAAACTACGGTGCAAACTTTTCTACCGGCCGCTTTTCCGGGCGGTGCGGAAAAACAGCCCGCCCGTAAGCGACAGCATCCTGATCAGGAAATTATCAACATTGATTATTAGTCTCACCGGGGAGCGGGCAGCATTTAACATCCGATTGACAGGTACGCTCAACTATAGTTATTCCACCCCTAAGCGAATTCAACTCATCATAGTTTAAAGCAGCGATTGTTTTTTTGTTCAAAGTTAGTTTTGTAATAAGCTTTTTTTTCATCATGACCTCACAATAAATTTTTTTTACTTAGAGACTATTCTAACATAAAATATTATCAAATGCAATAGCCCAAAAAGTAACTATTCAGTTCTGGAAAAAACTAAAACAGACTTGCCTCCGGCGGCCCTGCCGGGGGCCAAACTTTTGTTTAAAAAAGCGAAAAGCCCCCTATAAAAGCTTTGAATTTTTCTTTTTCCAAAACTGAACACTTACCCCAAAAAGTAAAATATACACCTTCCCGGGCGGTGTGGAAATACCGGTCACCGGTCACCAGGAACCGGGATCATGATTGTTAGGAAATTATCATTGAGTATCGGGATCTTGGGGGGCCGGGCAGCATTTAACATCCGAAACACAGGTACGCTCAACTACTGTTAGTCCACCCCGAAGCGAATTCATCTCATCATAGTTTAAAGCAGCGATTGTTTTTTTGTTCAAAGCAAGTTTTGTATTAAGTTTTTTTTTCATCGATCATTACCTCCAGATAATAAATCTTTTCTTCATAATATATTATAGCCTAATTATTTTCAAATTCAATACTCCAAAAGTCCTATTTTTGGTACTACATGGAATTAAAAAAAATAAAACTAAAGTTCTATTTTTGCAATGTTTCTTGCCAATCCCCTTTTTTTTACAGCAAACTTGTTTTACACAGCGCCGGGTTGGTTACTTAGATGATCAGGAATGCCCCCGGTGGGTAGTAAAGGCAACAGTAAAGGCTATAGATGACGATTCATCCTAATTTTATAGGCTTTGCATCCGGGCCTGTCCGGGCAGAATTCACACTGCAGGGAATCTTCACTGCCTAAAGGATTTTTGCCGGCCCCTAAAAGAAAAGATAAAGATTTTTTCGGCGCCATCATCATTGAAGCAGTTAGACTAACGCCGATTTCCCCGGTTTCATTCCCTAATATTTTAAAAATTTCCGCCTGCTCTTCTATGGGCCAACTATTGCCGGGCCAGAGCATGCTGGAGGTTCTTAAGCCCTCTTTTTTAAAAAATTCTTTTTTTATCCATTCATAAAACTGCGCCCTAACAGAATCTACAGCCCAGGATGCCAGCGCATCGAGTATAAATCCTTTCATCATCGCAGCGCCTTTCATATATTCTTCAGATTTTCTCTCAGTTTTCATCCCTATGGTGCAGACTCCGAGGATCAACTCTTGCGCTCCTGCCACAACCTTTGCCACGGGACCTCTGCCGATTTTGGCGCCATTTTTTAATACCACTTGATTTCCTACGATCTCTTTGATAGGAAATCGGTTCCAACACAATACCGGCGCAGCCGATTCGACAAGCTCTTTTTTGGCGGCTTCATAATCAACCCGGAATTTCTTATTCTTTTTCATCCTCTCGACACTCTTTATGCTCCCGGTTATTTCCATTGTCCGCAAAAGGTCTTCATCATTGGGCTTTATTATAAAATCGGTTTTTTTCATTATCCCTACCGCCTTACCGGTTTTCCAAAGTCACAGCGGTCTCCCGGATTCTCTGCAGCAGTTGGATAAGATCTTTTCTCGAAGTAAAGGGATTCATCAACGTCACCCGCAGGTAAACCCGGTGGCCGACAAGAGTTTGAACAATATAAAATTCCCCTTCCTCTTTGAGGCGGTTCCTTATTTTCCTGTTTAACTCATCCACTTGGCGGCTATTTTTGTGGGCCGGTTCCCAACGAAAACATACGATGTTTGCCGCCGGTTCTAATGCCAACTGGAAATCACTGCTTTCTTTTATAAGCGAGGCAAACTCTTCGGCTAAATCATAGGCGTTGGTTATATAGTCTGAAAACAGTTTACTGCCATATGCCTGCAGCAGTGCGTAGATTTTTATTCCCATCATCTTTTTAGTGCATTCCAAAGTTCTCTGGGCAATATCGTACCAGTTCTCCTTTTCCCGGCTGCCTACTAAGTAAGAGGCTTTTTGGGAAAAAGTCTCATAAGAGCAGTCGTTGTTTTTGAATATAACCGCCGTAGTAAGGGCCGGGCACAGCAGCATCTTGTGGAAATCCACTACAACGGAATCCGCCTTCTCGATGCCTTTAATTAGGTGTTTGTATTTTTGCGTTAGGGCGGCCCCGGCGCCGTGAGCGCCGTCTATATGAAACCAAAGGTTGTGCTTTCGGCAGAAAGCCGACATCTCTTCCAGCGGGTCGTAGGAACCGGTGGAGGTGGTACAGGCGCTGCCAACCACAGCCACTACCTGTTTCCCTTCATCTTTAGCTTGCTGCAAGCAACCTTCCAGCAGGTGGTGGTCGATTTCCCGGCGTTCGTTTACCGGGACTTTAATGATCCCTTTTTCCCCCCAGCCCATAATCTTAACGGCCCGGGCTACACTGTAATGGGTTTCGGCGGAAGTCATCAGCGCCAGGGTGGATTCATTTTTTGTCCCCAATTCCCATATATCGTAATCCGCCTGGTGCTGCCGGGCCGCCAGGAGAGCGGTCAGGTTGCCGGTAGTGCCGCCGGAAGTGAGTATCCCACCGGCTTTTTCTCCCATGTTGAGAGCGGAAGCCGTCCAACCGGTGACGATCTTTTCGATGGTTGACGACACCGGTCCTACTTCGTATATGGCCATGCTGTTGTTCAACAGGGCGCTCAACAGTTCAGTTAGGGCCGCGGCGGGCGCAGGCGGCACTACCTGGTGGCCCATGTTTTTAGGATGATGAAAGTGAAAAGAATGTCGAATTACAGCGGCGAAGAATTCTTTTAGCTCTTTTTCTTTGGGTTCGGTAAAATCGGTTTCCCACCGGGAGAGGTTTTCCTCCGGGGTTTTCCAGGGCAGTACTTTCATATCTTCCGTATTCCGGCAGGCATCGAGGTAGTCGGCCAGTTGATCCACCAGGTCGTGTCCATATTCCCGGAAGGTTTCCGGGTCAAATGCTTTTTCTATTAAACTTGACATATTTATCCTTAAGACAATCGAAGCCCGCCGACTTCTTATGTCCTATTGTAATGAATTAGTCTAAACCTGTCAACTTTAAATCGGTTTTTTTGTTCTTTTTGAGAGCTTTCTTTTTTTACTCTTCCCTAAAAAAAGGTTAACAGGCTGCCCGAAAATTATATCAATTTGTCTCGGTACGAAACTTTCTCCACATACAACATCAAAATGGGATAAATCCTTCACTCTTAAATTGATTTTGGGCATCAACGGGGGAAATTTTGTAAAATTCCATCCCGGTTTAAAATTCCCGGACAACCTGTTAAGACGCGTCCCGTCAGGTACGGCCTAATGCGCCGCTCCTGTTTCGGCATTTTACTCGGAAAGCATGCTTATTTGGAAATTATCAACCTTGAAAATCAATCCGAATCCGGGAGCGGACAGCATTTAACATCCGAAAGACAGGTACGCTCAACTACTGTTATACCACCCCGCAGCGAATTTAACTCGTCATAGTTTAAAGCAGCAATGGTTTTTTTGTTCAAGGTTAATTTTTGGGTAAAGTCTTTTTTTTTCATTTTTCTCACCTCACTATTTTATTTTTAAAAGCGCTTTTAATTTTTTCTTCTTTTCTTTTAATTACTTCATAATTTTGGGGAAGTTTATCTATCCCGGGAGATTTTACCGGGAAACCGTCACATATATCCGCATGACAGCCCCCGGCTGACAATACTTCTTTTTCTACTAACAATATGTTTTTTTTGTTCATACATATGTATTAGCAATTTTCATGCCAACTCGGGAAAAATAACCCCTTTTAAAAACAACTATTCCTTTATCATTTGAAAACTCTCTCTATTAAAGGTTCTTTAAACTCCAGGAAATTTTCCCGGACAGGGAATGGCTGCTTACTGCAATTTTAAGGGGTGTAAAAAAAAATGTACATGTCAAATATAGTTGCCTGGACAAAGGATTTTATTAAGGCGCTGCGCACCGGTTTAAGAAATATTTCTCAACTGGTCCATTTTTTTACCATGGCAAATATCACATCTCTCTTAATGGGTTTAGCAATATAATCGTTCATCCCTGCTTGCAGGCATTTTTCCCGGTCTCCTTTCATGGCCTGGGCTGTCATGGCAATGATAGGAACGTGAACGAATCCCTGTTTTCTCATTGTGCCGGCCGCCTCTAAACCGTCCATCTCAGGCATCTGTACATCCATCAGGATAAGGTTAAATTTAGCCGGGTCTGAACAGTAAGTAGACAGCGCTTCCCTGCCGTTATTCGCCACTTCCACCTGGTAACCGGCCCTGGTCAAAAGGTATTTTGCCATTTTCTGGTTAATGGGATCATCTTCGACCAATAGAATTCGTATGTGCGGCCTATCTTCATCCACAGTGGAGTGCTCGACCGCTGCCGCCTCCTTTGCCGGAACTTTTTCCTCGAGTTTACGCTCTCCCAACAATTGCTGCAGCATTTCCACCAACTTCCCTCTGCGCACCGGTTTCGGTGAAAAAAGATCAAACCCGGCCTCTCTCATTTCACTGGACTGCCCGGAAATCGAGGTAAGCGCCAAAAGCGGGAGATGGGGACTGGGGGATTTACTACTGCGGATAATCCGGGCCGTTTCAAAACCGTTTATCCCCGGCATATCGATGTCTAAGATACAGGTGTCGAAAGGATTGCCCTCCCGGTTCGCTGCTTTTAGGGCGGCTAAAACATCCGTGCCGCGGTCCAACATGACCACATTCATGCCTTCGATTTTTAATTGGTGGCTTAATATTTCCAGGTTGTGCTTGTTGTCATCTACTATGAGCACCCGCTTACCCTGCAAAGATACCGGCTGCACCAGTTTTTTTACTTTTCTACCCGCTTTTTCCATCACGGCAAAAAAATGAAATGCGCTCCCCCTGCCGAACTCGCTCTCCACCTGGATATCGCCACCCATTAGTTTGGCCAATTGTTTGCTTATGGTCAACCCCAGGCCGGACCCTCCGTATTCCCGGGCCGTGGAACCGCTGACCTGTTGGAAATATTCGAATATGTCGGCGGTTTTCTCCTTAGGTATGCCGATGCCGCTGTCTCTCACCGTGGTGTGGAGGGTCATGGCAGTTTTCCTTTCATCCAACACATCTAAGGTAAGTTCGATCTCGCCTGCCCGGGTGAATTTAGCGGCATTGGACATCAGGTTTAATAGAACCTGGCGAAACCTGCCCGGGTCGCCTTTCACATAAGCAGGCACCTTATCGCCGATGCGACAGAGAATCTCCACCGGACTGGAGCCGACTTTTGGTCTTATCAACTCACAGACATCAAAGGCTGTAGTTTCCGGGTCAAAATCGATGGCCTCCAACTCCAATTGACCCGATTCCACTTTGGATAAATCCAGGATATCATTGATTAACGTCAGCAGGACTTCACCACTGCGAACCGCGGTCTGGATATAGTCGAGTTGTTCTGTGCTCAAGTCGGTATCCAACATCATATCGTTAAAACCGATAATGGCGTTAAGAGGTGTACGAATCTCATGACTCATCCGTGCCAGGAAATCGCTCTTGAAGCGGTTGGCTCTTTCTAACTCTTCTGTCCGTTCTTTTACCTGGGCTTCTAATGTTGTCTTCTGGATTTCGATGTTCCGCACCCTAAACCGGTAAAAAGAATAAATAATAACAGACATAAAAATAACACCCAGGAGCCTGAACCACCAGGTTTGCCAGAAGGGAGGCATGATAGTTATTATAATCGATTTCCCTGCTTCATTCCAGACGCCGTCATCATTGCACCCTTTAACCTTAAGAGTATAACCTCGCGGCGCCAGGTTATTAAAGGTAATTTCTCTCTTGTTCCCCAGCTCTATCCAATCTCCATGTGTGCCTTCGAGTTTATATGCATATCTATTCTTACCGGGTTCAGAGAAACATAAAGCGGCAAACTCGAAAGAGAAGGAATCACTATAGGAAAGTGTTAATTGCCGGGTTTGTAGGATACTCTTTTCCAGCTTATGATCCCGGTTAAGCACTTTGAAGTTAGTAATCACCACCGGGGGGATATAGGGATTGTCTTCTATATCATCGGGATAAAAGGCATTAAACCCGTTAGCTCCGCCAAAAAACATCCGCCCGTTTTTACTTTTAAAAAAAGCTCCTCTGTTGAAATGATAATCCTGGAGCCCGTCGCTCACATCATAGCTTTTTAATGTCCCGTCCTCGGGACTAAATTTGTATATCCCTTTGTTGGAACTCAGCCACAGGCTGTCGTGATCATCTTCCAGGATTCCATAAATGACCTGAGGCAGCCCATCCTTCCCGGTGTAAGATATAAAATGCCCCGTTTCACGGTCAAATCTACTAAGGCCGCCGTGTATCCCAAGCCACATCACACCGGAACTGTCTTCAAAAATCGACTCTATTTTATCGCTGCTCAGGCTGTTGGAATCCAGCGGATCGTTTTTATAACAGGAAAAATCTCCTGCTTCCGGTCAAACTTATTAAGGCCGGCAGATGTCCCGACCCACAGTACACCGGAACTGTCTTCATAAATCGAAGTGATAGCATTGCTGCTTATAGCGCCGGGAGTTTGGGAATCGTGCCGATACCGGGTGAATTTCCCTTCCCGGGGATCAAATGAATTCAGTCCGCCGGGAAAAGTTCCTACCCAGAGTAACCCGGATTTGTCTGCAAAAATTCGCAAAATCACATTGCCGCTCAGGCTGTTGGAATTCCCGTGCTCCCTTTTATAATGGGTAAAACTCTCCAACTCCCGGTTAAATTTATCGAGACCATTAGCAGTCCCGACCCATAAATTCCCGGTACGGTCTTCATGAATCGAATAGATAGAATTGTCGCTTAAACTTTTGGAATTTTTGGGATCGTGTTTATAGCAGGTGAAAAGCTCCTCCTGGAAGTCATACCTGTTGAGGCCATTATCTGTCCCGATCCATAACATACCGGAACTGTCTTCAAAAAGCGACCACACATAATCATTACTTAAACTGTTGCCCGTAGAGGAAATGTGCCGAAAATGCTTAAATTGTTTCTTTTCCCGGTTAAATTTATTAAGGCCGCCATATGTCCCGATCCACATCACACCGGAGCGGTCTTCATAAATCGATAATATGTAATTGTGACTCAAACTGTTCCGGTCCCTGGGGTCTTTTTTATAGTGGGTCCCCTTCCCCTCACTACGATCAAATTTGATGAGACCTTCCCTTGTTCCGATCCATAATACCCCCGATTTATCTTCATAGATCGAATAAACACCGCTGCTGTTCCCGATTTCACAGCGGGTAAAGCTGCCCTTTTCCCGGTCGAACTTGTTGATACCGGTGGTATCCCCTATCCACATCACCTCTGAGCGGTCTTTATAAATCGATTGAACGGGAATATCTTTAAAGTGGATGAATTCCTGCCCCTCCCGGTCGAATTTATAAAGGCCGGCAGCGGTGCCGATCCACAAAATGCCTATATAGTCTTCGCAAATTGCATAGATAATATTGTGATGCTGATGTTCTTCGTTTTGGAAGTTGATTGTATAGCTGATGAAAGTTTCTTTCTCCCGGTCAAATTCATAGAGACCGGCGCTGGTTCCCACCCAGATAACACCCGACCGGTCTTCACAAATTGTCCTTATTTGATTACTGCTTAAACTATTTTCGTTACCGGGATCGATTTTATAACAGGTGAACGTTTCTATCTCCCGGTCAAATTTATTTAGCCCGCCTCCCCAGGTTCCGATCCACAAAGTATCCGCGCTATCTTCATAAATTGCCCGGATAAAATTGCTGCTCAGGCTTTTAAGGTCTCCCGGGATATGAGTAAAAACTTTGAAATCGTAGCCATCATACCTATTTAAACCGGATTCGGTTCCCACCCAGATAAATCCTTCCCTGTCCTGGACAACACTATATACGGTGCTGTGGGAAAGGCCCTGTTCCACGGTAATGCGCTTAAACCTAATATCCTCGTTCACAGGGAATAGACTATTAGCTAAGTTAAATAAAATTACAAAGTAAAGAAAAACTGCTCTTATCATTATACGTTACCTACTCACAAAGTGTTATGCCACCACATGGTGGTTTTTTTCAAGCTCAATCTAAAAAACATCGTTCCAGGGTTTCATGTAAAAAAAATTTTACCGTAAAAACATGACCTCTATTTATATCAATTTTTTAAGAAAAAGTAAAATCAAAATCGAGATATTATTGATTCTCCGCCGCGAAGCGCTAAACTGTTCCCCGCACCGCGAGGATTTCTTTTTTCTCTCCATGAGGCAATCGAAAAAAGAAAACACTCCCTGTACCTCCTTCCCCGGCCCTGTAACCGATTGTTCCCCCATGGGCTTCGATTATTAATTTCGAAACCGCTAATCCTAAGCCAGTCCCTTTTATTCTACCTTTACTGCTTAATGGGGAATATCTATCGAAAAGATATTTTTGTTTTTCACGAGGGATACCGGGCCCGTTATCCTTAACCGAAATCTCCACCATCCCTTTAGCGGCCTCAGAAATTCCCAGGGTAATAACTCCCTTCTCCGGCACAAATTTTATAGCATTTCCCAGGATATTACTCAACACCTGGCCGATCTTTTCCTTGTCGATGGATAATACTATCTTGTTCATACCCGGGGAAATTTCATATAGTAGTTTTACACTTTTTTTGTTGAACAGGGGTCTCATAATCTCAACGATCTCATCTATTTCCCCCCAGATAGATGATTTTTTCTTATCTACCACCATTTTTCCGGCTTCAAATTTTGAGAAATCGAGCATATCGTTAATCAATTTTAACATTTTTTCAGAAGAGTTGGAGATAACTTGACCGGTTTTCTTTGTATCGAGCAGGCTGGGCGTCTCGCTTAACATTTCCGCAAATCCCATTACGGAAGTGAGTGGATTTCTCAGGTCGTGAACCAACATAGCGGTAAAATCCGCTTTTAATTTTAGTTCATTTTCTAATTGCTGCTTCTCCATCTCTAATTTCAACTGGAATTGTTCCAATTTCGATTTCTCTTTTATCCTCTTTATTCGCAGCCGGATAAAAAATGTCAGCAAACCCGACACTATCATTAGGATCGATATCCTAAACCACCAGGATTGCCAGAAAGGAGGTATGATAGTTATTTCAAGCTCTCTCCCCTTTTCGTTCCAGACACCGTCATCGTTGCTCCCTTTAACCTTTAGAGTATAATGTCCCGGCGATAGGTTACTAAAAGTGATTTCTCTTTTGTTCCCCAGTTCTATCCAATCGCTATGTATATCTCCGAGTTTATATGCATATCTATTCCTGTCAGGTTCGGAAAAACATAAGGCGGCAAACTCGAAGGAAAAGGAATCATCATAGGAAAGCTTCAACGCCCGGGTTTGTAAAATACTCTTCTCCAGCTTATAATCCCGGGTAAACACTTTAAAGGAAGTAATCACAACCGGGGGAATATAGGGGTTGTCTTTTATCTCATCGGGGAAAAAGGCATTAAACCCGTTCGCTCCGCCAAAAAACATCTCTCCTTTTTTACTTTTAAAAGAAGCGCCCCTGTTAAAATGATAACCCTGGAGCCCGTCGCTAATATCATAGCTTTTTAATGCCCCGGTCGCGGGATTAAATTTATATATCCCCTTATTGGAACTCAGCCACAGGCTGCCGTGATCATCTTCCAGGATTCCATAAATAACATGCGGCAGCCCATACTTCCTTGTGTAAGAGGTAAAGACCTCCGTTTCACGGTCAAATCTACTAAGGCCGCCATGTATCCCAAGCCACAACATACCGGAACTGTCTTCATAAATCGACTCTATTTCGGCGCTGCTCAGGCTGTTGGGATTCCACGGATCATTTTGATAACGGGTAAAAATCCCCTGTTCCCGGTCAAATTTATTAAGGCCTCTATATGTCCCGATCCATATCACACCGGAACGGTCTTCGTAAATCGAAGTGATAGTATTGCTGCTTATACTGCCGGGAACTCGAGAATCGGACGTATACCGGGTAAATTTCCCCTGCCGGGGGTCAAAGGTATTTAGTCCGCCGGGAAAAGTTCCTATCCAGAGTAATCCTGATCTGTCCGCAAAAATTTGCAATATTACATTACCGCTCAGGCTGTTCGGGTTGCTGCGATCCGTTTTGTAATGAGTGAAAAATCCCCGCTCCCGGTTAAACCTATCGAGACCATTAGCAGTCCCGATCCAGAAATTCCCGGCGCGATCTTCATGAATCGAATAGATAACACTGTCGCTTAAACTTTTGGAGTTTCCGGGGTCGTGTTTATAACAGGTGAAAAGGTCCTTCTGGCGGTCATACCTGTTAAGGCCGTCATCAGTCCCGATCCATAACATACCGGAACTGTCTTCAAAAAGCGACCACACATAATTGTTACTCAAACTATTGGCATTAGAGGGAATGTGCCGAAGATGTTTAAATTGTTTCTTTTCCCGGTTAAATTTATTGAGGCCGGCCCTGGTTCCCACCCATATAACACTGGAACGGTCTTCATAAATCGATAATACGAAATTGTGGCTTAAACTTTTGGCATCCCAAGGGACCTCTTTATAGCGGGTACTCCTCCCCTTCCCGCGGTCAAACCTGTTGAGTCCTGCCTCGGTGCCGATCCATAATACCCCCGATTTATCTTCATAGATCGAATGAACACCGGTGTCGCAGCAGACTTTATAAAAATTAAAAATATCCTTTTCCCGGACCAACTTTTTGAGACCGTTAGCAGTCCCGATCCATATTATCCCTGAGCGGTCCTTATAAATCGATTGTATGGGAACTTCTTTAAAGTGGATGAATTCCTGCCTCTCCCGGTCAAATTTATAGAGCCCGGCTGCGGTCCCGACCCAGAAATTGCCCGTTTGGTCTTCACAAATTGCATTGACGATATTGTACCCCCGAAGTTTTTTGTTTTGGGAGTTGATTGCACAGCGGGTGAACGTTTCTTTCTCCAGGTCGAATTTATGAAGACCACTGCTGGTTCCCACCCACATCACACCTGGAGGATATTCATAAATTGCCCTAATTTGATTACTTAAAAAACTATTTTTGCCGGCGGGATTGATTTTGTAGCAGGTGAACGTTTCTTTCACCGAGTCAAATTTATTTAGCCCGCCTCCCCAGGTGCCGATCCATAAGGAACCCGATCTATCTTCATAAATTGCCCGGATAAGATTGCTGCTCAAACTTTGGTGGTCTCCAGGGATATGGGTAAAAACTTTGAAATTATATCCATCATATCTATTTAACCCGGATTCGGTTCCAAACCAGATGAATCCTTCCCTGTCCTGCAGAATACTAAATATAGTGCTGTGGGAAAGTCCCTGTTCCACTGTAATGCGTTCAAATCTAATATCGATATTCTCGTTCACCGCGAATAGAGTAATAGTATTAGATAAAACAAATAAGATCAGGAAACAGAGATGAATTACTTTTTTTTTTATACGCATTACATTCAACCTTATCAACAAGCGCTATGACATACCAGCTTTTTTTTGTATGAACTTTGACCTCTATTTATACCAATTTTTAAAGTAAAAGTAAAACCAAATCGCTGTTCTTTTTTTCGGGGCCGAATTTATCGGTTCGCCCTCTCCCCTATCGAAAAAAACTCGTGAACTGCTGCTTGCTTTCAAAAACCGGATAACATCAAGGTTGAAAAAACGGGGTATTTGTGGTATATAACCGGGAGTACCGGTAAACGATACTCTTTTTTTGAGGAGATATTATGAATAGAAAGATTATATTTATTTCAGCAGTAATCCTTTCGGCTGCCTGCTGCGCCGCTGCCGGCGCGGAAAGCGGGATAGAAAAAAAACTAACCTCCGCCCCCCTGAACCCGGAATTTATCGAATATCTAAAAAACCGACACACCTACCTCCGGGAAACCGGCGCCGGCAATCCCAAAACCGGTAGAATACCTTCCCCTGTGGATTTTTCCCACCTGAAAAAAGTAACCCTCTCAGAAAAAAAAAGTTTTTCCGCCCGTTTCGACTTGAGAGCACAAAACAAACTAACGCCGGTCAAAGACCAGGGCGGCTGCGGCGCCTGCTGGGCTTTCGCTTCCCTGGCCTCATTGGAATCATGCCTGCTGCCGGGAAAGGAGACCGACTTTTCCGAAGAAGATATAATACGCAGCCACGGCTTCGATCTGAATCCCTGTGCCGGTGGAACCGAATTGATGAGCACCGCTTATCTTACCCGCTGGGGGGGACCGGTGCCGGAATCGGATATGCCATATACCTACAGCAGTTTTTCACCGGGGAATGAAGGGCTGGTCTGCCGCCACGTACAGAGCGTTATTTTTCTACCCCGGAGGGATAATTATTTAGATAACGATACTATTAAATACTTCGTGTCAACTTACGGTGCCGCTGCCACATCGCTGTATATGACCCAGAACTCCCGATATTACAACGGCATCAGCGCCGCTTTCTACTGCAGTGAAAAAATAACAGTCAACCATATGGTAGCCATCGTGGGTTGGGACGACAACTACCCGGCGGCAAACTTCAACGATACACCGCCTGGAAAGGGCGCATTTATCGCCAAAAACAGTTGGGGAACCCGGTTCGGAGAAGACGGTTATTTTTATCTCTCCTATTATGACAAAACCTTATCCTGGATTGCCTGCTTTAACAACGCGGAACCATACACCAACTACAGTTGCAATTACCAATATGACACCTTAGGGTTGACCGCCGAAGTGGGCTATCGAGACCGTACCGCCTGGGCGGCAAATGTGTTCCAGGCTGTAGATAACCAGCCCCTGCGGGCAGTGGGTTTTTATGCCACCGACACTAATGTAAACTATCGACTATATGTGTATAAAGGGATGCCGGGCAGCAGCCCGCGCAGCGGAGATCTTAAAATTTCCCAAACGGGCAGCTTCGTTTACGCCGGTTTTTATACCGTGACATTGGATTCCCCGGTTACCTTAAACGAGGGAGAGATTTTTTCGGTGGTTTTGAGATTGGAAAACAGCTCCTATATTTATCCTATTGCCTGCGAATACCCTTACAGCGGGTACTGTTCTTCAGCGGCTGCCGGTGCCGGGGAGAGTTTTACCGGCCCCGACGGTATCACCTGGGAAGATTTCACCTCGACGCACGAAAACGGCAATGTATGCATAAAAGCCTTTGCCGGTTATACGGACAATATCTTTTTGAATGTGCAGGCGGAGAAGGAAACGGAGCGCGCCTGGATATGGTCCCGGGATATAGCGAAACTGTCTATCCTTATCGAAAATATTGAGGAAGTGTCCATATCGAAAGTTGTTATTTACCGCCGGCCGTCACTGCTTACGCCTTATGCCGTCCACAAGGAGATATTGCCCGGGGAATTGCAGGCCGGCGCTTATGAGTATAAGGATTTCGATATCGGCGACAGCAGCGCTTACTATTACAAAGTGGCGGTGTTGAATGCCTCCGGCGCGGTGTCCGCCCGCTCGGAAGAAAAAGTCATCCAATTAGATTAACGCCCGTTCCTGCCTCCGGCGGGGATGCGGCGCATCCAACCTCTTAGCTCCGCAGGCCCTGCCGGGGGCTAAACTTTTCATGAGCGATACGCTTCTCTTCACAAAAATCGACCATCGTTGGCTTCTGCCGCGATGCGGGCTAATCGTTTTCTTTAAGTTTTAGTGCAATGGGGAAATGATCGCTGAAACCGTCGAAATTGATCGAATCTCCCCTACCGAAACGAATCGGCACCGGGTAATCGCCGTTTTTCACCATCTCCGGGAAACGAAGCACCTCAGCCGAATCCACTATCTCGAAATTGGAGTCCCCGGTGAGCACCCCTTTGGACACCAAAAACTGGTCCAGCATACGGGGCACATTGTTGTAATAATGGCTGCCGAGGCTGCGCCCCTCCTCTGGCCACATCAGGTTGAAAAAACGGTAGGTGCGGGCGTTGATCACTTTTGTCCTGGTCCTGTGGCTGAGGGCATAGTCTTCCAACGAACGGCTGTGGGGTTCGTCATTAAAATCCCCCATGACAAGTACAGCCGTATCGTCGCCCTGGATTTCCCTGATGCGTTCGTGGAAATAGGCCAGGGTCTCCCCGGCAATAATGCGGAAGGGTTCTGTTTGATACTGGCCGCCGCTGCGTGAAGGCCAGTGGTTGCCCACAACCACCAGCAAGTTATCCGAACCTGTCCTGAAATTGACCTGGAAAATATCGCGGGTGGCACTGCGCTTAACGATGTAGTGGGAAAACCACTCTTCCGGGTTGGTGAAAAACAGGTCCGCATCATAAAAAAAACCCACATCGATGCCGCGCCTGTCCGACATGTCCTCATGAGCGATGTCATAGTTTCTTCCTAAAGGGGCCAGTGCATCTATCAATAAACGCAGCACAAAATCGTTCTCCACTTCACATACCCCCATCAGGTCTGGACCTGCCCCGTCATTCATTTGTTTTATGATGGCAGCCAACTGCTCGATTTTTTTGTTTAGGACGTCCCGGGTCCAGCCGGTCAGTTCGCCTTTTAGGGTGCGCTGTAATTTATCGGAGCGGCGCGGTGAATCCTCCACATCGAACAAATTTTCTAAGTTCCAAAAAGCTGCGTAATATTCTTTCATATTACCTCCTAAAAAACATTAGCAATAAATCTTCCAAAATGTTGTTTTTTTTCAAAAGCATTGATTAGCAAGAGTTTCGGGATTTTTCTCCAGATCCCGCCGCGGAAAAACCGGCAAAAAGTTTATAAACTGGAGTTTATAGGTTTATAAACAGTTTATAGTTTTCCGCGTATTTAGGTTGAATTTGAGTTTTATATTTTACAGCAAAGCTGTCTGATTACTATTTCAAAAAGAAAAAGTAACTATCCGGTTTTCCCAAAAACTGAATAGTTACCGGAAGGGAATTGCACTAAATCGCTATTTATGGTAAAATAGCGTTAGATCGAAAAACGGGGTGTAGCGCAGCCTGGTAGCGCGCACGGTTCGGGTCCGTGAGGTCGGAGGTTCGAATCCTCTCACCCCGATTTTCTTTTTATTACTAAGGGCTTATCTTAGCCGGTAAAGAACCATCCGCGACCCAACAAGAACCTTTTTCAACCCGACAGGAATTACCTACCTCCGGGCAAGAACAGCCCCGGTGCCAGTTTTCAGCCCCGGCTAAAAGCATACTCTATATCTAAGAATTCTTTAACAGGAAGAATTTTGACATTTTTATAATTTTTCAATTTTAGGAGATGCCTGTCACCACGTTTCACTTCCTTTTCGCCCAGGCAATGGCATCCTCTATATCTTTTTCAGATAAATCCAGGCCGGCTGTTTTTTTACGTATTTTCGCCGGCGAATTTTCCTTAGAGCGCAGCACCCGGAAGCCGACCCCACTGCCCCTGCCAACGGGATTACTGACGTCACGGGCGGAGCAGCGCAGGCTGGTATTGTCGACAAACCACGAGCCGCCGCGCAAAGCCCTCACATCTTCGTCCTTATCATAATAATTCTCCATCCACTCCCACACATTACCGGCCATAATCGGCGATCAGCCAGGCCCGGTCGCGCAGGTTGCGGCAGAACGCCTCCGCTCCCGCAGCAGGGTGAAAAATTCTTGCGCGGGTATATCTAAATAATGATCGGCGGCCCAGGCCGACAGGTTATCCTGGAGGGTTTCGGGTTTAGCGGCGGAATTCTTTTTGCCTGCCCCCTTTTTCTTCCTTCCTCAATATTCCAACGCACCGAGGTCGGTTTAGATCGGTTCCAGGAAAATGCCGGGACTAAAACCAGGGTAATTGACTTTTAATTTGATTTAATTGACATAAAGTGATAAAATTGTCTCCAGATATTTACATGTGAGGACGTTTATGACAAAACTAAAAAAGAGAAAATCAATCACAAAATCAATGGCGATTGAAATGATTAAGGATCAAGGTGGGACAATAAGAACCACGAAAGCAATTAAAATGGGTATACACCCGGTAACCCTGTATAAACTATATGAAACAGGACATCTTGAGAAAATCTCCAGGGGAGTTTATCGACTCACAGAGCTGGAAGCAATTTCAAACCCGGATTTTGTAATGATAGCTGCAAGAGTGCCTCATGCTGTTATTTGTCTTATATCAGCTCTCTCTTACCATAATCTTACCAGCCAAATTCCTCATAAAGTATCGATTGCTATAAAACGTGATTCCCGTAAACCCACAATCGAATTTCCTCCTATCTCTGTTCACCGGTTTTCACCTGCAAGTTATCAGGCTGGAATTGAAGAAACTATAATAGATGGTGTTCTTGTTCGCATTTATAATCCCGAAAAGACAATCGCCGACTGCTTTAAGTTTAGAAATGAAATAGGTATGGATGTGGTCCTGGAGGCGATAAAGTTATATAAAACTCGCAAATCATTTAAATTAGATGAAATTCTAAAATACGCCGGGATATGTCGCGTTGAAAAAGTTATAAAACCCTACCTGGAGATAATATTATGAATCCAAAACCAAAAAAAATCTACCTGCTTCTGTTCGTCAGCGGCTTCTTAATTTCGCTATGAGCCGCTGCGCGTGCCCACCACGTCAGGGTATAGCCACGGCGCGGGCACCCTCTTAGCCCCCACCTGATCGATCTCCGGCGGTTCCGACTCGGTCTCCGGTAGTTCCGACTACCATGAAATTACTTTGCCTCCGGCGGCCCCACGCGCGTGGGGTGGCGTTAAGCCGCTGCGCGGCAGGTCCCTGCCGGGGGCCAAACTTT
>JAGLSW010000398.1 GCA_023135565.1 Candidatus Aminicenantota bacterium
CTTCTTATTATTTAGAATCAAAAACACTCACCCGCTGCCCCTGCCGCGAAGCAGCTCATCGGCCGGGTGCGCCGTCCTCTGCCGCGAAGCGGCTCATAGGTTCCCCGTGCCACGGGGCTTGTAAAATGTTAAAGAATCCTGTATATTAAGGGCATGAAGAGTAGCGGAGAACACAACAAAGAGGATAACCTCCAGCGCTTGTTAGAAACAGCGCAATTTTTAGTTCCTTTTATCGGGGCCGGGTTCAGCCAACCCGCCTGCCCCACCTGGGCGGAATTCTTAGAAACCTATTTCGATTCGCTGCGGGGAAAATTCCTCCGGCCCGGGGACGAGGAAGATTTTCGGCGCTTAAAAGAGAACGGCGCCGACGACCGTTTCGAGAAGATGGCCGGTTGGCTGCTGCAAAAATCGGAAAAAGGCGCGTTTAAAAAGGCGGTTAAAACCAGCTTCGGCATCGAACTGCCGCAGCGCATGACGAAAAAATTCGACCTGCTGCACAAAGCTTTTCCCGGTTTGAAAATCACTACCAATTACGACCAATTTATCGAGAACACCGGGCCTCCGGGCGATAACGTAGAGGTGGTGCGCGGCAGCCAAAAAGACGAATTGCAGCGTATACTTGGCGATTTCACAGGAAATTCTTTAGTCAAAGTACACGGCGGGGTCAAAGATATGACATCCATCGTGCTAACCGCGAAACAGTACGAAAAACTCTACGGCCATCCTGCGGGATTCGATCCCGCCGCTCCGCTGCCTGTTTTTTTGGAGCAGTCGTTTTGCCGGTTCCCCGTTCTTTTTATCGGCTGTTCATTAGTGAATGACCGCACCCTGCAAATCCTCGAAAACTTGCCCCATAAGCAGCCCCATTTTGCTCTCATGCAGCGGGCCGCCGGGCAAGAAGAGAAAGCGGAAATTTATAAGCGCCTGTCGGGATTTGACATCGAGCCGGTCTGGTTCGATGAGTTCGAGGAGATCGAAGACGTCCTGCAAAAACTGGCCGCCGCCCGCCGGGTGGAGCCGGTTTCGCTGCCTCTTTCCGGGGTGAATCCTTTCGTAGGCCGGGAGAAAGAACTGCGCCGCATGGAGGAAATTTTGAGCGCCGGGAAAGGCGGAGTGCAGACCATTTCCGGGCGTTTGTTCAATTTGGACGGAGCCGGGGGCGTAGGCAAAACCACCCTGGCTTTAGAAGCGGCGAGCCGTTTCGGAAAACATTTCCCCGACGGCGTTTTGCCGCCGGTGCGGGCGGACGAGCACACTCCCGCTTCTTTTGCCATGCACGTAGCCCGGCTGCTGAAACAGCCTATAGAGGAACCGGCGGACGCGGAAGAAGCCCAGGCGCTGATTACGGCGCTCTTGAAAGAGCGGCGTTTGCTGCTGGTTTTAGATAATGCCGTGGATTGGAAAGATTTGCGGTTTATGCTGCCCATGGAAACCGCCGCGTCTATAATTGTTACTACCCGCGACCGGGAGATGCACAAGCGCATCCGCCTCAACTGTCCCGGGCTTGACCTGGAAGAGATTGCTTTAGAGAAGTTCACCAAAGCGGAAGCTTTAGACTTATTCCGGCGCATGTTGGCCGATGAATACAATTCCTGTGAGCAAGACGCCTATCTCCAGATTGCGTGTAATGTGGGTTTTTTGCCCATAGCCCTGCGCCAGGCGATTACGCTGATGCTCTTCGGCCCCAACTACCCCGCCTCCGTGCTTTTAGAGAAGCTGCAAAAAGAGGACCGCCTGGATGTGCTGCGCCGGGGAGCTTTAGAGGACGACAGCGATGAAAGGGCTGTGGAAGCGGTTTTCGACCTATCGTCGCCGCTGCTCCACCAGGATTTGCTGGAAGCGCTGCAGTATCTTTCGGTTTGCGCCCCCGGCCCCGCGCCCCTGGATTTCCTGCGCCGGTTGAGCGGGGACAAAGATGTTGGCGACCGTTTCGAGCGGTTGTACAGGTTTTCCTGGTGTGAAAGGAGGCAGGAGGGGGATTCCCGTTTTTACGAGCTGCACCAGTTGGTGCGCGAGTTGGCGCAGCGCCGTTTCGACTTTCCCAATGGCCCGGAGTTTGTTAGCCTTGTGCATGAAATCTTCACCGCCGAGGAGGTTCATTTCAGCCGCAAGGATGATTTGATGCCCCAGTTGGAAGAAGCTTTTTCGTTGGCAGTAGAACAAAAAAACAAAATATTGATCAAATGGATGTACCGGTTATACTATTTCTGCGCCTATCGCGGTTACTCCGATTTTTACCTGCGCCTGAGTGAAGCGGTAGAAAAGCTCTTCCCAAATGACCGTTGGGCGTTAAGGACCGCCTATGCTCACCGTGGGGGGGTGCTAAGAACCCAGGGCAAATTAGACGAGGCCATGGTGATGTACAAAAAAGATGAAAAAATCAAAAACGAGTTGGGCGACCGCGCCGGGCTGGCGGCCTGTTACAACAACCAGGGAAGTATCTTATATCAAAAAGGCGAACTCGAAAACGCAATGAGACTTTATAAAAAACAGGAGAGAACCTGGGAAGAATTGGGCGACCGCGCCAAGCTGTCTGCATGTTACGGCAACCAGGCGCTGATCCTCAGAGATTGGGGTCAATTAGAGGACGCCATGGCCCTGCACAATAAAGAGGAGAAAATCTGCGAAGAATTTGGCGACCGAGCCGGGCTGTCTCGCTGTTATGGCAACCAGGGAAGTATCTTATATAAAAAGGGCGAACTCGAAGACGCAATGAGACTTTACAAAGAGCAGGAGAAAATCTGCGACCAGTTGGGCGACCGCGCCGGGCTGTCTATCTGCTGGTGGAACCAGGGGATCATTTGGGGCGACCGGGGCGACGGGGCTAAAAAAATCGCCCTGTGGCAAAAGGCCATTGCCACCAATAAAGCCATGGGCATCCCCACCGCCGAAGACGAAGCGCACTTAGAGAAGCTTTTAGCCGGACGCAGCTCTTAGAGTTTGAGTTTTTCCTTTAAATATGTTATATAGGGGGCATGGAAGATGTATTAAAAAAATGTACCGGAATCCCGTACCTTTTGATTGGTCAGAAAGGGGTGTATTTTTAGGAGAATAAAATGGCAAAGATAAACGTAAAGGGCAGGGATATCGCCTTATTCACAAAAAACGAAGAAGACTATATCTGCATTACGGATATTGCGAAATATAAAAATTCAGACAGAACGGATGATTTGATCAGGAACTGGATTAGGAACAGGAATACCATTGAATTCTTAGGGATTTGGGAGCAAATGAACAATCCTAATTTTAAACCCGTCGAATTCGACGGGTTTAAAAAGCAAGCTGGCCTCAACAGTTTTACGTTAACACCCAGTCAATGGATTAAAAAAACAAATGCTATCGGTATCATCTCCAGGCCGGGTCGCTACGGTGGCACCTACGCCCACAAAGACATCGCCTTTGAATTCGCGTCCTGGATATCCGTTGAATTCAAGTTGTACCTGATTAAAGAATTTCAACGCCTTAAAGACCAGGAACGAAAGCAACTGGGGTGGGACATTCGACGGAATTTAACAAAAATCAATTACAGGATTCACACCGCCGCCATTAAAGACAATCTGATTCCTCCTGAATTGTCACCGTTCCAGGTAAATTTAGTTTACGCTTCAGAAGCCGATGTCCTGAACATGGCTTTATTCGGGATGACAGCAAAGGATTGGCGTGACGGTCATCCCGGGGAGAGTGGTAATATTCGGGACTACGCCGATGTATCGCAACTCATATGTCTCTCCAACCTGGAAAACCTGAACGCACTTTTCATCAACGAAGGGATACTGCAGCCGGATAGATTGGTAAAGCTCAACCAGGTAGCTATTCAACAGTTGAAACTCCTGACCGACGACACAAAAGTAAAACAACTGGAAACAGGATGAATTTTAGGGGACAGACTAAAACAAATTATATTCTCGCCTCCGGCGGCCCTGCCGG
>JAGLSW010000399.1 GCA_023135565.1 Candidatus Aminicenantota bacterium
TCTTGCCTCCGGCGGCCCTGCCGGGGGCCAAACTTTTGAAAAAGTTTGAACTAAACTTTTGTTTAAAAAAGCGAAAAGCCCCCCTACAAAAACTTTGGATTTTTCTTTTTCCAAAGCTGAACAGTTACACGAAAATTTCCGAAAAAGTGTTTAACGAGTGGGAGGCGCTGAAAATAATTAAACGCTCGGGGATAACCGAAGATAAAATACCATTCTATACGCAGCCTACCGCACCCATTTTTTGATCATGCCGAAGACCGCTCCCTGCTTGATAGGCTTGGATATGTAATCATTCATCCCGGCATCGAGGCATTTCTGCCGGTCCTCTTTCAAGGCATGGGCGGTGATGGCAACAATAGGCACATCGGTAAAACCTTTCTCCCTGATAAGCCGCGCCGCTTCCAGACCATCCATCTGCGGCATATTTACATCCATGAAAATCAAATCGTACTTGCCGGGGTCGGCGCTGTACGTGTCCACAGCTTCCCTGCCATTGTGCACCATGTCCAACCGGCAGCCTCCCTTAGTCAACATAAACTGCGCCAAGCGGCGGTTCACCGCATTATCCTCCACCAACAAAATATAAGGCGAGGTCACAGCTTCCCCGGTTTCCCCGGGGCACGATTCTTCCTGCCCGGCTGCTGGGCTGTCATCCGCCCGGCTGTGCTGCTGCGATTTCTCAAAAAAAGCGGTAAAATGAAAGGTGCTGCCCTGCCCTACTTCACTCTCTACCCAGACATCCCCCGCCATCAAATTGGCGATCTGCCTGCTTATAGCCAACCCCAACCCGGTGCCGCCATAATCCCTGCCGATAGTGCCGTCAGCCTGCTGGAACATTTCGAAAATGCTCTCCTGCTGATCCCCGGGAATACCTATCCCCGTATCCCGCACCGCGGCATGAAGCTTTACCTTATTTGCTGTTTCCGATTCGACGTGGAGGGACAGTGTAATCTCCCCGCTGCGGGTAAATTTGGCGGCATTCCCCATCAGGTTGACCAGCACCTGGCGGAACCTGCCTTCGTCACCTCTTACATAAGCAGGGATGCTGTCCCCGACTGAACAAGAAATCTTTATGGGTTTGTCCATCAGCCTGGGTTTTATCAGCCGGCATACTTCGGAGATCGATGCCCTGGGGTCGAAACCGGCTATTTGCAGCGGGAAACGGCCGGCTTCGATTTTCGAAAAATCGAGGATTTCGTCGATCAGGTTCAGCAGGGCTTCGCCGGAGCCGGAGATGTTTTGAACAAACTCCTGCTGCTCCGGGTTCAACTGCGAATTCTTCAACATCTCGGCAAAGCCGATAACCGAGTTCATGGGGGTGCGAATCTCATGACTCATGCGGGCCAGGAACATACTTTTGGCACGGCTGCCCTCTTCCGCAGCTTCCCGTTCAGTTTCTAACTCCAATAAAAGCTTGCTCTTGATAAAGGCCAGGGCAATATGGGCTTTCAACTCCTCCAGTAAACTAATATCCTGTTTATCGAAGGCGTTCTTATCTTCCATATTCTCGAATAATAAATAACCCACTGCTGTGTCTTCCCACCTGAGTTTTAAAATCAACATGCTGGCGGGAATGCCGTAGGGCTGCATTTTCTCTTCACCGGGCCGCCCGGCAATATCCCGGGCAATAAAAATGTCTTTAAATATTTCGCTGGAACCCTTAATGTACCGGTCTTCAGCTTCCCGGAAAGAGAGGCGCAGCATGGTCAGTTTGTCCACATCATAACCTAAGGCGGCTTTAAAAATATAGGCGTCGATGGACTTATCGTATACCAGGGCCACTGCATGTTTTATCCCGTTTAATACGGCGGTCTCTTTTAGCATAGACGACAGGATATCTTTGTAATCTACAGCGGCATTAATGGCTTTCACGATATTGTTGATCTTCTCGAGAGCGGCCCGCTTATTTTCTAATGCTGCGGTTTTTTGTTTTAGGCTGTGGGTACGTTCGGTCACTATGTCTTCTAATTCCTGCTGCCGTGCTTTCAGGCTCCTGGTTTTAAAAATGTAAAACAGGCGCACAAGAAAAAGAATAAAAAATAACCCTATTATCTTAAACCACCAGGTTTGCCAGAAATTGGACATAATAACCAGCCGTAATGAGGCGCTTTTTTCACTCCAACGGCCTTCATGCCCGGCAGCCTGGACACGGAAATAATAAGAACCGGGGGGGATGTTGGTATAATAAGCGGTGCGGCGGGTGACGGGGGGGCGCCATTCTTTTTCATACCCTTCCAACCGGTACCTGAACCGCAGCCGCTCAGGTAAAACAAAGCTTAACCCTGTATAATGGATTTCAATATTCCCTTTTCCCGGCGTAATCTCCAATTCGGGCCGGGGGCTATATTCTTTCCCATCTATAAGAATCTTCTTGATAGCCACCGGCGGTGGGGGCATCTCCTCCCTAATTTCCCGCGGGTCGATCATCGCGATTCCCGCTACGGTAGTGAACCAGAGCCGGCCGTCACTGGCCCGCAAACCGGCAGCCTGGCTGCCGCCGTTGCATTCGTGTATCTTCATGCCGTCCGCTTCGTCGAAGTTAGTGCAGGTGACGGTAGGGGATTTCCCGGCAAAAAAATCTTCCAGGTCGCTGCGGGGCACCCGGGCAATCCCGGCCATGGAACTAAACCATAAATTGTTGCTGTCATCTTCCAATATCCAATATATAATATCATGCGGCAGGCCATCCTTTTTCTTTATGGACTGGAAACGCCCGTTCTTAAAGCGGTTGAGTCCTTCACCGAAAGTGGCCACCCAGATTGCCCCGGTTTTGTCTTCATAGATAGCCATAATGTCATGATGAGAAAGGCCCCGGGTTTCGTCGAAAAATTCGGTTTCTTCTCCTTTCAGCCGCACCAAGCCGGTGATGTCCGTACCCACCCACAGGTTCCCCCGGCTGTCCTCTAAGAAGGCTCTCACCTTGCCTTTTAGTTTGCGGACTAAAGAAAATCGCTCCCCGGTAAAAAGGTGCAGCCCGCCTTTGTTGGTGCCGGCCCAGAGGCGGCCCCGGCGGTCTGTGTATAAACCGTACACGAAATTAGTTTCCAGTCCATGCTGCCTGGTGTAGCTTATAAAACGGCCGTTTTTTCTTTGTACGGCCCCGGTACCGTAAGTGCCGAACCACATGTTCCCTTCCCGGTCTTCGCAAACGGTGAGAACAAAGTTGGAGGGGAAACCGTTTTTCTTAGAGAGGCGCTGTTCCACCCGGCCATTTTCAATACAGTTGACGCCGGCGCCGAATGAGCCGACCCAGATGGCATCGTGACTGTCCTGGAAAATCCCGTACACCTGGTCCGAAGACAAACCGTTCCCGGTATGATAAGCGGTAACCCTGGAGTCGCTCATGAGATTGAGCCCCCCGCCGTTAGTGCCTATCCAGAGGTTTCCCTCCCGGTCTTTGAATACTGAAGTGACATCCCTGTGGGAGAATCCATTCTCGACATTAAATGCGGACAACCTGTTTTTTCCCATCCGGTTCAACCCACCGCCTTTGGTGCAGACCCAGGTGACACCGCCGGGGTCCCGGTAGAGAGAAGAGATCAGGCTGCTGGAGAGACCGTTATCTTTGCTAAAATAAAAACGCCGTCCACTGGGCAAATGCAGCCGGATCACACCGTTTTCCATTGTACCTATCCACAGGTTGTTCTCCTCGTCTATCATCAGGTCTATTATAAAAAAACCGGCAAAACAGGCCGGCTGCACTTCATAGTTTTTCCCCTTTTGGGTTAGTTTGAGAAGACCGTCGCCGGTTCCTATCCATAATTGTCCCCGGGAGTCTTCAACCAACGCCTTGACATCGTTACCGATTATCCGGCTGCCCTGTCCGGGGGGGAACACGGTCCGGTTAGAGGCCGCCGCCGGGAGAGGTACGGTGGAAATTTTGCCTGATTCGAGACGGTTCAGGCCGCCGACAGTGCCGATCCATAAGGCGCCGTCCCGGGATTCCGCGATATCCCGGACATAGTTGTTTAACAGCCCGTCTTCCCGGGTATACCCCCCCCTGTGCCCGCTGTGCGGATTTTTACCCGGGGAGGGAGTGGCAGTGTCTGTGGACGCGGTTTTTTCTCCAAATATACCGTTTTTGAAGCGTATGATCCCGCCGTTTTCCGTGCCGATCCAGAGCGTTCCCCGGCTGTCTACCAGCAGGCAGCTTATTAGATTATCGCTTATGCCCGGTGTGCTGTCTTTGTCGAAAACTTCGAAATCAACACCGTCGAAGCGTGCAATACCGGCATCGGTGGCCAGCCAGATAAAGCCATCGGGAGTCTGGACAATATCGAAAACACTGTTGGTGGGCAGGCCGTCCTTTGAGGTATAAACTTTTTTTTTATAGAGGTTCAGCGGTTTTTCGGCAGCCGGGATAGTTTTGTCGTATACCGGTAGATTTAAAATCAGCAGTAAAAAAAGCAGCAGTGGTAAAATATTTTTTCTTCCCATAGTTGCAATATCGAGATGCTTGGCGCAGAACTTGATATTATCGCACAGCCGGGAGTTTTTTTCAACAAAATTGTCGAAAAAACGGGGCCGGGCTAACTTTTTTCTTCCATAATGATTTCTTTGGGGGGAACTTCGAAATCAACACCGTCGAAGCGGGTAATACCGGCATCGGTGGCCATCCAGATAAAGCCATCGGGAGTCTGGACAATATCGAAAACACTGTTGGTGGGCAGACCGTCCCTGGATGTATAGATTTTTCTTTTATAGAGGTTCAGCGGTTTTTCGGCAGCCGGGATAGTTTTATTGTAAATAGGTAGGTTTAAAATTAGCAGAAAAAAAAGCAGCAGTGGTAAAATATTTCCTCCCCCCCAGCTTTCAGCTTTTATGCCGAGGGACCGCCGAAGGGAAAAAAAGATGGATAAAAAACAAAACTGCTTGAAATATTTAACCAAATAATATACAATTCGATTATGATACCGACAAAAGCAGGAAGGAACATTCAGGCAATCGATCAGGCTTTAAACACAGAGAAGATAACACCGGAAGCTGGTTCAATAAAGTACTCTATAAGAAGGTAAAAAAAAAGATGGTTAAGGAGGTTTTTCATAATGCTGCGTAACAAAAATAAAAAAATGCATCGATTTATTATCCTGGTATCTATAATCAGACAATTCCAGCCTTATTTC
>JAGLSW010000004.1 GCA_023135565.1 Candidatus Aminicenantota bacterium
CCAAACTTTTGAAAAAGTTTGATCAAAACTTTTGTTTAGAAAATATAGTTACATACCGTCTATGCTTTTACCAGACCTTTCCTGTAAAGAATCCGGGACCCCAGGATAGAAAGAAACACACACACCGGAACCGCCACAGCGGGATTTAAATTTACAATAGAAAACAGGATTCCCAATACTAAGGGGATCACAGCCAGCCGGTAATTTTTTAAGATGAAATAAGCACCCAAAGCGCCGAACAAAGCCGGCAGTATCTGGTCGAAGGCGGGTTTAAGCACCGGGTTTTGCAGGTATTTGGAAAGTGGCACCAAAAGGATCACCCCCAAAACTAAGATCAGTTCGCAAACGATCACGGAACCGGCCATGGCGAGAGTGGCAATCACATCGCCTTCTTTGGTGGCCGGGTTTACCTGCGCCGCTTCCATGCCGATAGCAGCGCAGGGCACTTTCAGGTTGGCAATGTTTCCCGTGGTGTAGGAGATATAAAGACCGCCGGCTCCTAAAATGGGGTAAAAAGAGAGAATCTCGGCGATAGAGAGGGGTATCATAAACGACGAAACCGTAATAATGCCGGAGATCAGCGGGCCGGATGGGGGCAAAATATCGAAAACAACCGCCATCATAAACGGCACACTCAAAGCCAAAATAATACAGGTCAGTATCGTGGTGCGGCCGATGCGGTGCACACTGCGGTCGAAAGCTCGATCCGCGGATAAAGATAATTTATTTTCTTCACTCATAGTTCTTTCCTCCTAAGACAGCAGTTGGCCGAAGATAACGGCTCCGGCCATAGCGCCTACCATGCTGATAGGCAGGGCAAATTCCCGCAGCCACTTGATTTTCAATTTTTCGATTAACAGGGCGCAAATAGTCATTAAAACCGCCCCGGTAACAACTGTGATCAACGGTAGCCCCCCGGCGGTGATGGGCCTGGCCAGGAAGATACAGACCACACCGAAGAAAGCGGCGGCAGAGATGATTTTCATCCAATCGGGGTCGCGGTTTTCGATCTTAGCATACTGCTTTTTTATCATTTTGAGAAAGAAAAAGACCATCAGGCCGGACCACATAGCGCCGATAGTCATTACCCACACCGAATTGGCGAAAACGAATTGAGTATAGTTTGCACTTCCAAGACCTTCAACGCCCATAGATTCGGCCCCGATGCCCGCCGACAGGAGTTCATAAGGCGCGGACCCGATAACCGACAGGCGAATCCAGGGGAAAGGCACCCCCAGCACCCCCGACATGGCTATCAAACTGATGACGATGGGGATAGAGGGGATAACGGCGGAAACCATCCCCGCCCGCAGCCCCTGCAGCATCCGTTTGCCGGTTAAACCGATTGTTTTGCCTCTTTTCCAGGCCAGGCGGATGAAGAGGACGGCCTGTATAAAAATAACCAGCAGTATAACTGCTCCCCAGAGATAGAAGTAGCCGGAGTTGGCGATTTCGAGATACTCTTTCATAATTTCCTCCTATATTTTGCCATTGGACGAACAAAGGCCACCGGGATGAATGCTGATAAAAACTCTCGATAGGTGCGCATAGTCCGGTATTTTGTTTGTCTTTTGTACGGCAGGTTTTCGAGAAGACAAATATTAGCAGAAAGAGAACCGCCTGTCAAATAGGAAAGAGAGATCGAGATCGAGTTATGAATTATGAACGATGAATGATGCGTTATGAATGATGAGGGGCTCTATCTACCATTTACTAAGAGCAATTTTTGCCACGAAGGGGGCCGGCGAGCCCCCAACTAATAAGCCACTGCTCGTCTTCACTCACGTGGGGAGAGTAAAGGCGGTGCCTCCAGCCGATAAATACACGATTCTTTAACAGGATGCCAAAATTCAGTTTCTAATTATTTTAGTATTGTCACGAGTTTTTAAGCAAAACTTTAAACGCCAAAGCCCCTTCCTCCCTCCCCGTTAGCCCTGGCGTGTCCACCTTTTTGACCGGTACCTGGAAAAACTTTCCCG
>JAGLSW010000040.1 GCA_023135565.1 Candidatus Aminicenantota bacterium
GAAACCTTTTTTCAAAAAGGTTTTTGGTCGCCGAAGGCAAGTATCTCGCCGGTGGGCGAGTTGGATAGTTTGGCAATGTGCTCAGGCGTGCCGCTGCCCAATACCCGGCCACCCCGCTCTCCGCCTTCCGGTCCCAAATCTATAATCCAGTCGGCGCTTTTAATAATATCCGGGTGATGCTCGATAATAACGATAGTATGACCCGCTTCTACCAATCGGTTAAACAGAATAAGCAACCGCCCCACATCTTCAAAATGCAGCCCGGTGCCCGGCTCATCGAAAAGATAAAGATTCCCGGTTTGACTTGTTAGCAAACTGCGAGATTCGGATTCCCCGGTCTCTGATGTTTTTGCCGCGCGGGTCGGCGACCCCAACCTATGAGGGGAGCGGCTCAGAGGGTGGGTGCGCCGCACCCCCGCGGCCAGCTTTAAACGCTGCGCCTCGCCGCTGGAAAGAGTGTCGGCAGGCTGGCCCAATTGCAAATAACCTAAACCAACGGCAGCTAATTGTTCGAGAATAAAACATATCTCTTGGTGACCGGAAAAAAAATCTACAGCCTCATGGACTGTTAAATTTAGTACTTCAGCAATATTTTTTTCTTTATACTTACAGGCTAAAGTGTCGTTATTGTACCGCTTGCCTTTGCAGTCCGGGCAGGTGGCGCGCACGTCGGTAAGAAAATCCATGGCTGTGCGAATCTCACCCGTGCCCCGGCAGGTTTCGCAGCGGCCTCCTTTAACATTAAAAGAGAAACGGTTTTTCTTGTAGCCCCGGGCGCGGGCGGTTTCACTGCGGGCAAAAAGATCGCGAATGCTGTCGAAAAGGCCGGTATAGGTGGCTGCTGTGCTGGATGAAGCCGTACCGATGCCCTGTTGGTCGAAGGTGACGATGGCGGAAAAATGTTCTAAGCCGTCGATGCCGCTGCAGCCTATAGGAAACCCGGCGGCAGCGGATGCTGCCAGCGACTGGAAAAGAAGAGTAGACTTGCCGCTGCCGGAAACCCCGGTCAGGACGATGATGCCGCCGCGGGGAATCTCTATGTCGAAACCGGTCAGGTTGTTGGCGCAAGCGCCGGTTATTTTTATACCTTCATGCAGCGGGCGGCGTTTTGGCGGCGCTGCTTTCAGGTGCGGATTTTGTAAGTATTTGCCGGTAATGGAAGCCGGGTCTTTGGCGATCCCGGCTGCCGTGCCGCAGGCCACGATCCGGCCACCTTCTTTTCCCGGCCCGGGGCCTAAGTCTATAATATGGTCGGCGGCGTACATTATATCGGCGTCGTGTTCCACTACGATAACCGTGTTGCCTAAATCGCGAAGTTTTTGCAAAAGAGTAATCAGGCGCTGCGTATCCCGCGAGTGCAGGCCGATGGTGGGTTCATCCAGCACGTAGGTAACACCGGTTAAACCGGAGCCCAATTGACCGGCCAGCCGGATACGCTGCGCTTCACCGCCGGAAAGTGAAGAAGCGCGGCGTTCTAAAGTTAGGTAATCGAGTCCCATGTCCTGTAAGAAAGAGAGCCGCCTGAGTATTTCCCGGCGCAGGTCGGAGCTAACTTCGAAATCACGATGCGATATTTTATTTTTTTGCCTCCGGCGGGCAGGGGGTTCTTTTGAAAAACCACCCCCTGCACCCCCACAAAACTTTTGATTAGCGAAACGCTTGTCTGCTGCTCGAAAGCCCCTCATAGGCTCCCCGCGCCGCGGGGTTGAAAAATCACCTCCTGCATCCCCAAAAAACTTTTGATTATCAGTGCCATTATCGGTTTTTCCAGGAGCGTCACACTCGATGTTTTCAAAAAACTCGATGCTCTCTTTGACTGTTTTTCGGCACAACCCGGCAATGTCGATAGCGCCGAAATAAACAGATAAAAACTCGTCTTTGAGCCTATTCCCCCGGCACTGGGGACAGGTTTCTTCTTTCAGCAGCGGCAGCATGGAATCGCCTCTTTTGTCATCATGCTTGCGCTCATACTCTTCGTTCACATAGTTTACAAATCCGGCCCAGGTGGATGTGAATTCGTGTTCGCCCTGCCGGTTTTTGCGTTTGAATTTCCAGGTGACCCGGTATTCTTTCCCACCTGTGCCGTACATGGCGATTTTGCGGGCGTCTTCGGATAATTCGACCCAGGGCGGCGAAAAATCACAGCCTGACTCTTTACCTGCTTCCTGGAGTGTGGCAGTGTAACGGCCAAAAGGATCACCGTAAAATTTCCCGGTTTTGGAACCGTCTAAAGCGCCGGACAGCAGCGAAAGTTCCGGGTGAGTGACCAGTTTGCGCGGGTCGCAGACCGTGATTACACCCAGTCCTTTGCAGCGGACGCAAGCGCCCTGGTGGTTATTGAAAGAAAACATGCGGGCGGAAAGGGTTTTTTCCCCTTTAAATTCGCACTGTGGACAGGAAGCGGATTCGAGTTCTTTGCCGCACCGGGGGCAGTGCACATTGCCAACGCGGGCAAAAAGGAGGCGGTAGTAGTCGTAGATTTCGGTCATGGTGCCCACAGTGGAACGGGGATTGCGGGCCGCGCTGCCGCGACTGACCGCGATAGTAGGCGTTAAACCGGAACAACTTTCCATATCTGCCTGCGTCTTGTTCACTAAAAGGCGGCGGGCATAGGTGGAAAAACCGCTTAAAAAAGCTTGCTGGCCGGCGGCAAAAATAGTATCGAAAGCCAGCGACGATTTGCCGCTGCCGGAAACGCCGGTAATCACAGTCAGTTTTTCTATGGGGATTTCTACGTCTATGTGCTTGAGGTTGTGGGTGCGTACTCCTTTCAGGCGGATAGCCTCACCACGTGGGGAGGGGATAAGGGGCAGGGCGCTTTTTTGAACACCGGGTATCGAAGGAAAATCCCCAGACTTTTTAACACCTGGAGGCCCTTCATCGGCTCCCCGCGCCGCGGGGTTTAAAATCTTTCTTAAGAAAGCGCCGGTAAAAGATTTTTCGTTTCGGGCTACTTCTTCCGGGGTGCCGCAGGCTACCAGCTCTCCGCCCCGGCTGCCGCTTTCCGGGCCTAAGTCGATTATCCAATCGGCGGTTTTGATAAAATCGGGGTGATGCACTACTGTGATAACGGTATGACCTTTGTCGATCAGGCTGTTTAAACATGCTAAAAGCACTTTTATATCGGCGGCGTGAAGACCTGTAGTGGGTTCATCTAAGATGTAGAGAGTGCGGCCCGCCGCCGGGCGGCACAGTTCGGCGGCCAGCTTGATGCGCTGCGCTTCGCCGCCGGATAGGGTAGTAGAACTCTGCCCTAGGGCGATATAGCCTAAACCTAATTCTTTTAAGGTTTGCAGGTAACGACTGATTTTTTCGTGCTCTTTAAAAAATTCGTAAGCTTCGTCTATCTGCATTTCTAAGACATCATAGATGTTTTTGCCTTTGTATTCTACCTGGAGAGTTTCGTCGTTGAAACGCCTGCCGCTGCACTCCGGGCAGGTGACTTCCACATCGCCCAAAAAATGCATGCCGATCTGTTCCAACCCGGCGCCTTCGCAGTTGTCGCAGCGGCCACCTTTGACATTAAAAGAGAATCGGCCTTTGTCCCAGCCTCTCTGCCGGGATTCGGGCAAAGCGGCAAAAATATCGCGGATGAGATCGAAAAGTTTAGTGTAAGTGGCGGGGTTGCTGCGTGGAGTGCGGCCTATGGGCGCTTGATCGATTTCGATTACTTTATTTATGAATTCAGAGCCTATTATTTCTTGCCTCCGGCGGGCCCTGCCGGGGGCCAAACTTTT
>JAGLSW010000400.1 GCA_023135565.1 Candidatus Aminicenantota bacterium
CTTTTGAAAAAGTTTGAACAAAACTTTTGATAATTAGAAGCAAAAGCGCTTCTTTTCCACGAAGCGGCTAAGAGGGTGGGTGCGTTGCACCCCCGCCGGAGGCAAATTCTAAAGAATAAAAATAAAAAAAGCAAAACCAAAATCCACATATTACAGTATAATAATAGACACCCCAAAATTAAGGTATAATATTTGACTATGAGAAAAGAAATAGAAACGATAGTAAAAGAAGTTGGACGAATCATCCTCGGTAAGGACCAGGAAATCCGATTGGTCTTGACCTGTTTGCTGGCTAAAGGACACCTGCTCATCGAGGATATACCCGGAGTAGGCAAAACCACCCTTGCCCAAACCCTGGCTATGGTTTTAGGTTTGAATTTCAGCCGCGTCCAGTGCACCAGCGACCTGCTGCCTGCCGATATAGTAGGTATATCCATATTCGATAAAGAGGAACAGGGATTTCGTTTTCACCCCGGCCCCCTTTTCGACCAGATGGTGCTGGCAGACGAGTTGAACCGCGCCACTCCCAGGACGCAGAGCGCACTTTTGGAAGCCATGGAAGAACGGCAAGTTTCCGTAGACGGTGTTACCCACCGGCTGCCGGAACCTTTTTTCGTAATTGCCACCCAAAACCAGCGTTATCATGTGGGCACTTTCCCCCTGCCCGAATCCCAGTTAGACCGGTTTTTGATGAGGCTGCAATTAGGATATCCCGATTATAAATCGGAAAGGCAGTTGTTAACCGGTGAGGCCAGGCTGGAAATGGTAAGAAAACTAAAACCCCTGTTGCAGGTGGCCACGCTGAAACAGATGCAGGAAGAGGTGACGAAGATACATGCAGCGGATGCCATCTTAGACTATGTGCAGGACATAATAGCCGCCAGCCGCGGCAACCCCGAAAAATACTTAGGACTTTCCCCACGGGGCGGCATATCCCTGTTAAGAGCGGCCCAGGCCTGGGCGCTGTGCGAGGACCGGGAAATGGTGCTGCCCGAAGATATCCAGCGGGTAGCAGGCAGCGTGTTGGAGCACCGCTTGAATCCCGAAGGGAGCAAAGTGAAAAGCAGCGGTTACCTGGCTGCGGAGCAGTTGATGAAGTCCGTGCCCCTTAATTCGTAACAGGAGTAAAGGCACAATGGCACACCGACTTGATGGAATATTGGGAAGGCGTTTTGTTTTTATTTTCGAGGATTCGTCCGGGCAAGCGCCTGCCGTTTTTACGAGAACTCAAAAAGAGCGGGATGTGAGGCCTGATGAGGACGTATTCATGCACCCCGATGATTTTTGGACCGCCTACCTGTACCTGACCCCGGAAAATTCGCGGGATAACTAAATGGGAAAAAAAACGAAAAAAAATCCGGTCATAACCAGACCCACAAAACCGGGTTTTTTCCTCTTTTTAGTATTATTGGCCATGCTGGTAGCTTCCGCCAATTATGGAAACAACATGGCCTATATCCTGACTTTCCTGATTTTCAGCCTGATATTGGTGGTTTTCCTGCAAACCCGAAATAATTTGAAAGGGCTGGAAATCAAAAACGTCCAGCCCCAACCGGCTTTTGCCGGCAGCAGGGTGCGTTTTACTTTAGAACTGCACAACCGTTTGTCGGGTAAACGGTACGGCATTTACCTGACTTTCCCCGGGGCCGAATCCCCCGACGATCTTTACGGGCCTTTTACTGTAGGCCCCTTTTCCAGCGCCACCGGCGAAATATCTCTCCCCGCTCCCAAACGGGGCCGGTTCACCCTCTCCGATATCATCATCCTGACGG
Source organism: Candidatus Aminicenantota bacterium (assembly GCA_023135565.1). Taxonomy (GTDB): domain Bacteria; phylum Acidobacteriota; class Aminicenantia; order UBA2199; family UBA2199; genus JAGLQA01. Next base: position 1,773 of record JAGLSW010000400.1, read on the forward strand.
TTTTTCCTTTAGGCGTATTCCGGGTTCACAGCGGCCTTAAAGCAGACAAGAGCTACCTTGTCTACCCGAAACCGGGCGGTTTTTTGCCCTGGCCCGAACCGGAAGTACACAGCGAAGGAGACGGTGAAGGTTCCCAACTGAAAGGGGGAGACGATTATGTGGGCAGCCGCCCTTACCGTCCGGGCGAATCCATGCACCACATAGATTGGAAAGCCGTGGCCCGGGGCCGCTCTTTGAATATTAAAGAATTCAGCGGCGGCGGTTCGGGTCAATTGTGGTTCGACTGGAGCAAAGTGGGCGGATCAGGCACGGAAGGCCGCCTTTCGCAGTTGGCCCGCTGGGTATTGGAAGCCGACGAGCGAGGCAGTGTGTTCGGCTTAAGATTATTAACTTCGGAAATCGGCTTAGGTTCCGGGTCCGGTCATACGATAAAGTGTTTAAACGAATTGACATTATTCGACTCTCGAAAATGAAGAATGCGCCGGGTATTGTTAAAGTTGGAGCTTAATAAAAAAATGAAAGCGTTAAGTTGGGCTGTTTCGCCCCGTTTGCCCATTTCAAAAGGATCGCTGAACTGGCTAATTTTCTGCCTGCTTATGGTGATTGCCGGTCATGTCACTCATATCCCGGTGTGGGCTGCACTGGGCGCTCTCTTTATCGTGGTCTGGCGTTTAAGGATGGTGCGTAAAAGAAGCCCCCTGCCCGCCAACATCCTGAGATTCATGCTGACGGCCGGCGCCATCGCCGGAGTGGTGGTCACCTATCGTTCATACTTAGGTAGAGACCCCGGTATCACGGCATTGGTTATTCTCTCCTCCTTAAAACTATTGGAACTCAAATCCCACCGGGATTTTATGTTCGTGGTTTTTTTATGTTATTTTCTTGTGTTGGGAAACTTCCTTTATACCCAATCTATCCCTTCCCTTATTTTTATGGCCGCGGCCGTGATCCTGATCACCGCCGCCATTTTGCGCCTGAACTACCAGGAGAGCGAATCCCTAAAAACCTCCTCCCTGCTAAAATCAGCCGCAAAACTATTTATTTTTTCCCTGCCTTTTATGCTGGTGCTGTTTTTTCTTTTTCCCAGGACTTCCGGCCCCCTGTGGAACCTGCCCCAGGACCCGGAAGGAAAATACCGTTCCGGTTTCAACGACTCCATCTACCCCGGACAGATCGCCCAACTGGCTAATTCTAAAATCCCCGCTTTCCGGGTCACCTTCCCGGACGATAATCTGCCCCGGCACAAAGACCTCTACTTTCGCGGCGTGATTTTGTGGTTTACCAACGGACGGCGCTGGGTGCAGGGAATCCTCCCGGCCAGGCGGCCCCGTCAAATCAACGAAAACCCGGAAGCCGGCATCCGCCAAGAAATCATTTTAGAACCCCACTTCCGGCGCTGGCTTTTTGCGTTGGACATGCCCACTATCCTGCCATACTGGTCGCGTCAATTACCGGGCCGCATCTTCCACACCCGCCGGATTGTAGAACGGTACGTCAGCTACCGGGTGACTTCGCAAGTCGATTACCGCAGCGCTGAAGAACTAACCGCCACTTTCCGCAGGTGGGCCCTGCAATTGCCCCGGGACCTCAGCCGCAGGATCAGGGAACTGGCCCTCTCCTGGCGAGAACAGGCAGCTTCAGACTCCGAAATCGTGCAGTCGGCTCTCGATTATTTTAGAGATCCCGGTTTCGTTTATACCCTCAAACCCGGTGTGATGGACAGGGAGCGGCCATTTGAAGATTTTCTATTCAATAAGAAGAAGGGGTTTTGCGAACACTATGCCGGGGCGTTCGCCCTTTTGCTGCGAGCAGCGGGAGTGCCTACGCGGATATTGACCGGGTACCAGGGCGGCATTTACAACCCGGTGGGGAAATACCTGTTGGTGCGCCAGTCCGAAGCCCATGCCTGGTGCGAAGTATGGTTGGAAGGTGAAGGCTGGCGGCGGATCGATCCCACGGCAGTGATCTCTCCTGAGAGGATCGAGTACGGCATCGACATGAGCAATACCCTGTCGTCTTTAGGAGGCGCGGGGGACGACCGCCAGGATGCCATCGACAACGCGCTGAGACGGGGGTTTTTCAAAAATCTTTTTCAAACCCTGGAAGATTATTGGGATACCATCAACAATAAATGGAACCTGTGGATCATGAGTTACGACCTCTACCGGCAGAGAAGTTTTTTAGAGAGCCTCGGTATCGAGCACCTGGGCCGCTGGACGCTGGTGGTGTTTATTATTCTGATTGTGGCCGGCCTGCTTATTTTGTTCTCCTTTTTGCTGCGGAGAAAGAGCGCCCTGTCGGAACCCTTGCTGGAACTTTACCGCCGCTTCTGTAATAAATTAGGCAGAGCCGGGCTGCGCCGTTTAGCCTGGGAAGGGCCGTTGGATTTCGCCCGCCGGGCTGCCGCGAAATTTCCCCGCAGCGCCGGTGATATCGAGCAGGTGACTAATCTTTTTATAGAGCTTCGTTACGGCAGGCAGGCGGTTGATGACCTGCATTTAAAAGAATTAAAAAAACATATAGCCAGGTTAGCTCCGAAAACGGAACACTGAATTAAAAGTGAAAAGCGAAACTCGGCCCGAAAAAATAATGTCATTTTTTTGTTAAAAAAAAAGTTTAAACCTTGACGCAACTTAACCGTTGTGGTAAGATTTGTAAACTCAAAACAAATAATATTCGATACCATCATGCTTGATTTAGATAGTTCTATTTTTGTTGTCATAGCCATCGTTTGGATATTGATGATTGTCCTGGACAAGATCTACTACAAACCGGTAGGCACCATTATAGACGAACGGGAAGGCAAAATTGCCGGGGAAACCGCCCGCATCGACGAGATGACGAAAGACATCGAAAAGAAAACCGCGCAGATCGAAAATATTTTGCGAGAGGCTAAAAAAGAATCGACTAAAATAAAAGAAGAACTGATTCAAAAAGGCGAACAGGTGCGGGAAGAAGTTGTAAATGAGACCAGGGATAAATCGAAAGAAGTATTTACGGAAAAGATGAAAGAACTTGAAGAAGAGATAACCGCAGCCCGGGAAACACTGGAGAAAGAGGTGCCGGTGTACAGCAAAAAAATGAAAGAGATATTCATATGAGTTATAGAAATAGACGTGCCGGGATTAAAATTCTATTTGTTCTAAGCGCCATACTGCTGCTTTTTGCACTTGCTTTTGCTCAACAAGGAGAAAATACAGGGCACGGAGAGCAAACGCAGAGCGGGCATGGAGAGCAAGCACAAGCCGGGCACGCTGAGGAAGGCCATCATTTTGACTGGACTCACTTTTTCGGCCAGGTTTTTAATTCCACCGTTCTTTTTGGCGGCCTGTTTTTCCTGCTGCGCAAACCCATCGGCAAATACTTAGCCGACCAGGGCCTAAATATAAAAGATGATATCATCCGCAGAGAGCAGAACTTAGAAAAAACGGCTGCGACCTTAGAGCAGATCAGGAGCAGGCTCGACAAAATCGAAGAAGAAGTCGGCAAGATGAAAGATGAGGCCGGACAGGGCGGACGGGAAGAGAAGAAAAAGATCGAAATATTGGGCAGGCAGGAATGTGATAGAATTAACCGCCTGAACGAGGAAGAGATCAGCCAGAGGGTAGAATCGGCAGTCAGGCAGTTGAAAGAAAAAATCGCTGAACTGGCTATCGGTCGTTTTAAGAAAGAGATCGAAGCGGAATTGGATGAAAACTTACACGAAAAAATAATCGAAAAGAATATCGATATAAGCGGTGAAATCATTGAGAGAGAATAGTATAGCCAGGAGATACGCCTTAGGTTTAATCAAAGCCCTAAAAGACGAAAAAGAATACCGCAAAATTAAAGCGGAACTGGAAAGTTTCTTGAAATTACTATTAAGCAATGATGAGTTCAAAGCCGGTATGGAAACATCTCTTTTTTCTAAGCAGCAGAAGTTGGAACTGATAGAATCCATTAATAAAGAAGTGGGTTTTAGTGAGAAGACCTTTAATCTTCTCCTAACTATGACCGATCAGAACCGGCTGGCTATTCTCGACCTGATTATCCTGGAATTAGAAGAGTTGTGGTTTGAGAGAAATAACATCGAAAAGTTGAAAGTTTACTCCGCCGTAGCCTTGAACGAAAAATTAGAAAAAAAATTGACTAAAAAGCTCGAAAAATCTTTCGGCAAGCAGATTTTATTGGAGAAAGAGGTGGATAAATCGTTGATTGCCGGGATCAAAATACAGCAAGGCTCTATTTTTTATGATTTTTCCATAAGCGGCAACCTGAGAAAATTAAAAGACGCACTTTTAACCGAGACGGCGCCGGCAGTATCAGCCGCCGCCTCCGCTAAGGAGCTGTAGATGCAGATAAAAGTCGAAGAAATCAGTGAAATAATTAAGCAAAAGATCGCAGGTTTTAAGTTAGATTTCGATAAAGATGAGACCGGGATCGTGATTTCGGTAGGTGACGGCATCACCCATATTTACGGGTTGGAAAACGTGATGTACAACGAACTGCTGTCATTCCCCGGTGATATAAACGGCATTGCCCTCAACTTAGAAGAAGACAATGTAGGCGCAATTATTCTCGACGAACCCCATAAAATCAAAGAAGGCGACGTAGTCAGGAGGACGGGAACGATCATTTCCGTACCTGCCGGGGAAGCCTTAGTAGGGCGGGTAGTCAATCCTTTAGGCGAACCGCTGGACGACAAAGGCCCCATCGAAACTAAAACCTTTATCCCCATCGAAAGACTGGCCCCCGGCGTAATTGCCCGGCAGCCCGTGAAGGAGCCTTTACAGACCGGTCTCAAAGCCATAGACGCTATGATCCCCATCGGCCGCGGTCAAAGGGAGTTAATAATCGGAGACCGCCAGACCGGGAAAACCGCCATTGCCATCGATACCATCATCAACCAGAAAGGCCAGGACATGATCTGTGTATATGTAGCCATCGGCCAGAAACGGTCTACCGTTGCCCAGGTGATTAAAACCTTAGAAGACACAGGCGCCATCGACTATTCTATCGTAGTGGTGGCCGGCGCCTCTGCGCCCGCTGCGCTGCAGTACATTGCGCCTTACGCCGGCTGTGCTATGGGCGAGTATTTCCGGGACAACGGGCAGCACTCACTGCTGGTTTACGACGACCTCTCCAAACACGCCGCCGCATACCGGGAAATCTCCCTGCTGTTAAGGCGTCCCCCCGGTCGTGAAGCTTATCCCGGCGACGTCTTTTATCTCCACTCACGGCTGCTGGAAAGAGCCGCCAAATACAGCGACGAGAACCGCGGCGGATCGCTTACCGCCCTACCCATCATCGAAACCCAGGCATCAGACGTCTCCGGTTATATTCCCACCAACGTCATCTCCATTACCGACGGGCAGATTTATTTAGTGCCCGATCTATTCAACCGCGGCCAGAGGCCCGCCATCGACGTCGGCGTATCTGTATCCAGGGTAGGCGGTGCCGCCCAGGTCAAAGCCATGAGGCAAGTGGCCGGGTCTTTAAAAATGGACCTGGCTCAATTCCGCGAATTGGAAGCTTTCACCCAGTTCGGTTCCGACATCGATAAAGCCACCAAAGCCCAGTTGGAACGGGGCCGGCGTCTTTCCGAGCTTTTGAAGCAGAATGAAGGTGTGCCCATGCCCGCAGCGAAGCAGATAGTCGTCATATTTGCCGGTACCGAAGGGTTTCTCGATACTTTTCCAATCGACGCCATCGGCAAGTATGAAGAGAAGTTATTGGAATTCGTAGAGCAGGAGCACCCCGCCATCTTGCGGGAAATCCGGGACAAGAAAACCATCAGTCCCGAACTTGAGAAGGACATGACGGCGATGTTAGAAGAGTTTGCAAAAGAGTTTGGGAATTTTTTAAACAAGTAAACCGAGCCTATGAAGAAACGAATTGATTATAACCCGAAAAAAGCTGCCGCGCAGCGGCTCAATAGAAGT
>JAGLSW010000401.1 GCA_023135565.1 Candidatus Aminicenantota bacterium
GAAACCTTTTTTCAAAAAGGTTTTTGGTCGCCGAAGGCAAGTTTATCGTGACGTTTCGATTTTGATTTTCCCCGGCAATGATGTAATTTTAATGCCGCCCCGGTCCGCGGTGGATAACGTAATAATCCCCGTTTTTTTGTAGTTTTTAGTCACCCGCGGGTGGGGGAAATTAAAACGGTTGCCGCGGGCATAAGAAAATATTGCCAGCCGCGGAGAGACACACTCTAAAAAAGCCAGCGTAGAAGAAGTCCGCGAACCATGATGGGGCACTTTCAGCACATCCGCGTGTAGATGTTTACCGGGCTGCGCCGACCCCTTTTCGATAAGGAACTCCTCCACTTCACTGCCGATATCCCCGGTAAAAAGAAAAGAATTCCAGCGGTCCGATATTTTTAACACCTGGGAATGATTGTTGTGCGCGGAATCGCTTTCGATAAATTTTTCCGGGTACAAACACGCGGCCCGGCAGCCGTCGATAGTCTTAGTAAACGAAGCAGCGAGTTTTTTTATTTTGACGCCCTGTTTTCGGGCGGCCTTAATGAACTTTTTGTAGAAAAAATCCTGCCGCGCTGCCGCCGAAATCCACAACTCTTCGGGTTTTATAATGTGCAAAATCTCCGTAATTCCCCCGACATGATCGGGGTGAAAATGAGAAACCGCGGCCCATTTGATCCTGATCCGCTGCTGCAAAAGAAAAGGCAGCACTACCTGCGTTCCGGTCTCGTAGTCGGAATAATAAGCGCCGCCGCCGTCGATAAGCAGCGCCTCGCCCCCGGGAAAAATCACCACCTGGCTGTCCCCCTGGCCCACATCTAAAAAAAAGACCTCTAAATGTCCGGGTTTATAGTAAAACAGGTTCACGGTAATGAATAGATTCGTCAGGATAAACACGATCACGATGATAGTTAGGAGTGCTTTTTTTGTTAGTACTTCTCCCAGGTCCCTCATAGGCTGCGTACGCCGTCCGTTTTTTTTTTTAAAATCCCGGTTCTTTACCGCGGGCACTAAGAAAAAAGCAGTCAGTATCAAAACCACCGGGAGAAGCGAAGGCGACGCCCGGAAAATAGTAAGATTAACCTGTTCGGAGAAGAAGCCGCTGATTTTGAAGAATAAAGCCAGGGGAAAGTCGCTGATGTGAAGTAGTACAGCGGCGGCAGCCGGGAAAAGAGGAGCCAGCGGGACAAGCAGGATGCCCGCCGCAGTTATGACGGCAGTCAGGGGCAGCAGCAGCAAACCGGCCGGGAACCCGGCAAAAGAATATCTCTTAAAGAAAAAAAGCGCCAGCGGCAGGGAGAGCAGCGAAGCGGATAAATTGGCGCACAATAACTCTTTAACCGTAGCCGGGATTTTTTTGAACCTGTATCCCTGCAGCAGAGGCAGGAAGATTCTACGCCCGCAGACGATAGCCGCGGTCAGCGTGAAAGTTAAAATAAAACCGGGGTCTAAGAAAGCCGCCGGGTTTTTAAACAAAAGCAGCAGTCCGCAGAAAGAGATAATATTAAAGGCATTTATATCTAAGTAGAGCACCCTGGCGGTAAAGATTAAGAGGGCCATCAACACCGCCCGCTGGGCCGAGATTCTAAACCCGGAAAGGATCAAAAAAAGGATCAAAAATGCGCCGGTCAGGATATATCTTAATTCCCGCGGAATCCGCAAAATTTTAAAAAGAAAAAGGAGAAAAACAGCGATTATACCGATATGAGCGCCTGAGATAGCCAGCAAATGATAAACGCCGGCATCTAATAGTTCGTTTTTCAAGTTGTTGTCTACCCGGCCCCTGGCGCCGATAAGGATCGCCTCTAAGAATACCCCCTTGGGATCGATCTCGCCCTCCGGGCCGCGGTATTTTTTTTCGATAGCCGCTCTTATTTTATTTCTCCACCGGCCGATAAACCTCCAGGCCCAGCCGGTTTTTTTTTGCACAGTCACCATATGTTTCGATTTACAATAGCCGCTGAAATGGATTCTTTTTAAGAAAAAGTAATCCTCGAAAGGATTGGGAAAAAAGTTGCGGTTGAGTGTGTCCCGGTAGAATTTCACACTGATATCGATACAGTCTCCTGTGTGGAGAAACCTGAGATCGCCCTTTACTTTTACTCTTATATTTAAAGATAGGGATTTTCTTTCGCCGCCGTATTCCAGTATCCCGGTTTCTAAGTATATAACCGAATACTCCCTGCCGATTTCCGGGAAACTCGTCAGTTTTCCCACGACGGTGATATATTCGTCCCGGGGAATATCCAGGCCGGGTTTAGATTTCCCGGGTTTCTCATAGGTTGGGGGCGCCGACCCCTTTCCAGGCCCCTCATAGGGTGCGGACGCCGTCCGCGCTTTATAGAAATGTTCTTTTTCTTTCAAAAAATGAGCGCTTATCAGCAGGGCCACAGTTAGGGCGATAAAAAAGTAGGCTATTTTCAATCTTTTCTCTTTATAGGCCGTGGGAACAATCCGCTTTTCTCCCCGCCGTGTAAAAGAGAAATTCCCGATCAGGTAAAACGCCAGTGCCGCGGAGAAAGCGATTATAGTTAGTGATTGAGGAACAGTAAAAACGAAGCCGGTTTTTTGTGAGAGATAGAGCAGCGATAGGCAGAGCAGAAAGATCGGTGAGAAGATATCCAACATCTTCTATCATAATCGGCAAAGGCTTTAAAGTCAACCCCGCGGCAGCATTCGGCATTCAGCTCCGGCACAAACTCGACAAACCCTGAAGGGCTTGCCTCCGGCGGCCCCACCAC
>JAGLSW010000402.1 GCA_023135565.1 Candidatus Aminicenantota bacterium
CGCGTGGGGGGGCTATGAGCCGCTTCGCCGCAAGAGGCAGCGGGTGAGCGCTTTTGATTCTAAATAAATAGAAGCTTTGATCAAACTTTTTCAAAAGTTTGGCCCCCGGCAGGGCCTGCCGGAGGCAAGTTCATCTGGGTTCTCTCACACTATTTATTTTTTACTGGATTTTTTTGGGGGGTGGGGAGGGGGTACAGCAAGCTGTACCCTCTATTGATAATGATTTTTGATGGTTAAAGGAGGTATTTATTAAAATACTTCGTTTCGATCAAATAACGTCTTTCCACGAAAGACTATACTAAAAAAAGCCACCTGACAGCGATAACTTGAAATATATACAACTTGCTGCTTTTTACCGCCATGTAATGGCATGGTAGCCCTACGGGGATTCGAACCCCGGCTTGATGACTGAGAATCACCCGTCCTAACCCCTAGACGATAGGGCCACACCTGACTATTAATGCAATGGCTGGGAAGCAGGGACTCGAACCCCAATCCTATGATCCAGAGTCATATGTCTTGCCATTAGACGACTTCCCAGAGCACATAATATTATACATTGATTTTCGTTTTTGTCAAGACCCTGCTGTAGATTTTCGTTTTTGTCAAGACCCTGCTGTAAGAAACCAGGGCCGCGTCATTATTTTGTTGAAACGCTGAATTAACAAGGGTTTCGGGATTTCAGTCAAATCTCCCAAAAACCGCATTAATCCAGGAAAGTTTAAAGATAATGACGCACCCCCGTGTAAGAAACTCCGCTATTACTAAGATTTTTTTTAGTCCCAGCGGAGCTAAACAACCTCAACCTGAGGGGGAGCGAAAAGATTTCAGCGTTCCTTTTTTTTCTTTTTTCTCCGTATCTTTAGTTTGGTGATTTTCTTGGCTATGGTATTGCGGTGCAGCTTAATATCTAACGACATCTTCAATAAATTGTAATCGTATTTTTCTAAAATCGCCTGTAAAAGGGTCTTTTCAAATTCTTCCAATATTTCCTTAAAATACAGTTTCGAATGGGCCGCTTTGTGGGCCAGTACTTTCATCTGTTTTTTTATGGTTAAATCCCTGAATTGTTCAGAGAGATCGGCTATTCTCCTGTCTGCTGTACTCATTCGTATTATCCCCCTTCTTTTTTTCCAGCGGTTTTTTTGCTGTCCTTTTTACCGGTTCCGGGCGCCGCCCGCTCGATGAGTTCGTCTTTTTTCTCTTTGAATTTGTCGGGGGTTAACTTCGTTATTGCCTGGATCGTTTCCAGTACATAGGGAGAGAGCTTCGACTCCTCGACTAAGCGGTCGTTGATCTGGAAAGCAACCATAGCGAACATAATGATCGCGGCAATCAACACCCCTCTCAGCAGCCCGAAAACAGCGCCGAATATCCTGTCGATGGATTTTAAGGGGCCCAGGATAAAGGCTTTCTTGATAAAATAAGTCACCAGCGTACCGACCACAAGAACAAAAACCAAAATCGATACGAAACCGGCAAAATCGGCGATGTTTTTGCCGACATAGTCACCGTAAATCTTGCCCACATCACTGTAGTATAGAAAAGAGAGAATCAACGCGATAATAAAAAAAGCCAGCGAAAAAAGCTCGCGGATGAAACCTTTTAAAATACCGAATATAACCGACAGGAGCACAATGGTCACAAAAAGAATGTCGAGGATATTAAAACCGGCTATCATAACGTGTTTCCAGTCAATATTTCGTAAATCTCACTGTACTTTTCTTTCGTTTTTTCGACTACTTCGGGAGGAAGAAGCGGCGGCGGGGAATTCCTGTCCCAGGAAGAGTCGAGTAGATAGTTCCTGACGAATTGTTTGTCGAAAGCAGGAGGATCTTCGCCCTGCTTGTAATCAGCCACTTTCCAGAACCGGGAAGAATCCGGGGTGAATATCTCGTCGATCAATATGATATTGCCTTGTTCGTCTTTGCCGAATTCAAATTTCGTGTCGGCAATAATGACTCCCTTTTCACGGGCGGCTTGCCTTACTTTTTTGTAAAGTTCGATGGAAAGATCGCGGATTTTTTTTGCGTCTTCGCTGCCGATTCGATCCTGCATCTCCGCGAAGGTTATGTTTTCGTCGTGGCCCTCGTCTTCTTTAGTAGTAGGAGTAAAAAGAGGTTCGGGAAATTCCTGGGCAAATTCTAAACCCGGGGCCAGTTCGATGCCGCAGATTTCGCCTGATTTTTGGTAGGTTTTCCAGCCGGAACCGACGATGTAACCTCGCACGATGGCTTCGATAGGGTAGGTTTCTACTTTTTTTGCCAGCAGCGAGCGGCCTTGAATTTGGGCGGAGAATTCTTTAAACTGCGGCAGTTTTTCAGGTTCGGCGCAGACCACATGGTTGGGGAAAAAGTCTTTGGTATAGTCGAACCAGAATGCGGCAATGCGGTTCAAAACGATTCCCTTGCCGGGAATCAAAGAGGGTAACACGTAGTCGAAAGCAGATATCCGGTCCGTAGAAATAATCAATAGGTTGCCATCTACTTCGTATACGTCTCTTACTTTTCCTTTTTTGAATAATTTTAGAGGTAACTCGGTACTTCCGGTTTCGTTCATTTGTCTAACTCCTTTTTTTCAATGATCAATGAACAATTATCAATTATTAATGATAAAAGCACATGATAACAAACACTGTCCAAAAAAATCACCTTAAATGGTTGGGTGCGCCGCACCCCCTCCGGCGGGTCAGAACCTTTTTGAAAAAAGGTTCCGACACCTCCAAAAACTTCTGTTAAGCCGTACGCCCAGGTAAATTCTCCAGCGTTGGATAGTGGGCACAAACGTTTGCTTATCAAAAAAAAACCCCTTGCAAGCCCCACGCAGTGGGGTTATAATATCGAGAAACCGACTACCAGACCGGCTACTACGATGGAGATCATAGTCATTAATTTGATCAAGATGTTTAACGAGGGGCCTGAAGTGTCTTTCAGGGGATCGCCGACAGTGTCGCCGACTACGCCGGCTTTATGAGCAGGAGAACCTTTGCCGCCTAAGTTTCCTTGTTCGATATACTTTTTGGCATTGTCCCAGGCGCCGCCGGCATTGGCCATAAAAATCGCCAAAATAAATCCGCAGCCTAAGGCTCCTATCAACAAGCCCATCACACCGGCTACGCCTAATAACATACCGGTTATGATGGGAATAACGATCGCTAACGAAGAAGGCAGGATCATCTTTCTCTGCGCTCCCTTGATGGAAATCTCTACGCAGGCCATGTAATCGGGCTTGGCTGTGCCTTCCAGGATCCCTGGGATCTCTTTGAACTGCCTCCTGACTTCGTCTACCATATCGGAGGCGGCCCTGCCGACTGCTTTCATGGTTAAGCCGGAAAAGACAAAAGACATCATAGAACCGATAAAAATACCGATCACCACCCGCGGGTTCATCAAATGAACCTGGAATATGTCCATGAATTTTTCGATGCTGAGGGTGTCAACCAGCTCCGCGGAGGTGAAACTTTGCAAGAATTCAGGAAGCTGCATGCCTTGTTCGATGATGTGCTTCATGCCCATCTTGACCTCTTCGATATAAGCGGCTAAAAGAGCCAGGGCAGTCAATGCGGCGGAGCCGATGGCAAAACCTTTGCCCGTTGCCGCGGTAGTATTTCCCAATGAATCTAAGGCGTCTGTACGCTGCCTGACTTCTTCGGGCAGGCCTGCCATTTCAGCGTTGCCCCCGGCGTTATCGGCAATCGGCCCATAAGCGTCGGTGGCCAGGGTAATGCCTAAAGTGGAAAGCATACCTACCGCGGCGATGCCTACGCCGTACAATCCCATGATCATCTTGCCCGGTTCAAAACCCCCGGCAAAAGCAAAAGCGCCGAGAATACCGCTGGCAATGGCAATCACCGGTATAGCAGTGGAGATCATACCGGTAGAAAGTCCTTCGATAATAACCGTAGCTTCACCGGTTTTGGCTTTTTCGGCGATTTCCCTGGTGGGTTTAAAGCTTTCGGAAGTGAAGTATTCCACGCTTTTTCCTACGATAAGCCCGGCGATCAAGCCGATGACGATAGAGCCGAATAACCAGATATTACCGGGTAACAGGAGCTTCACCGCGACAAAAGAACCGATGATGATCAATACCGAACTGGTATTGATACCGAAACCCAAAGAACTCAGTAGTTGTTTCTGGGTAGCGCCTTCTTTTGTCCTGACCAGGAATATACCTAAGATCGAAGCCAGGATGCCGATACCGGCAATCACCATAGGCAGGATAACGGCGTTAAAGGCGAAACTTTCATTAAACAGGAAAGCGGAAGCGCCTAAAGCCGCGGAAGCCAATACGGAACCGGCGTAAGATTCATATAGGTCGGCACCCATACCGGCGACGTCGCCTACGTTATCGCCCACGTTATCGGCGATAGTGGCCGGGTTGCGCGGGTCGTCTTCGGGGATACCGGCTTCTACTTTGCCCACTAAGTCGGCGCCCACGTCGGCGGCTTTGGTATAGATACCGCCGCCCACCCTGGCGAAGAGAGCCTGGAGAGAAGCGCCCATGCCGAACGAGAGCATGGTAACTGTGGTGACGCCGAGGCTGTATTTCAGCCAAATATGCAGGACGATAAACCACAGCGACACATCTAAAAGCGCCAGTCCGACTACCACTAAGCCCATTACCGAGCCGCTTCTAAAAGCCACTTTCAGGGCTTTGTCTAAAGAATCCCTGGCCTGGTTGGCGGTTCTTGCCGACGCCATGGTGGCGGTGGTCATGCCGATGAAACCCGCCAGGGCGGAGAAGAATCCGCCGGTCAGGAAGGCGAAAGGCGTCCAGGCTGACTGTACTTTCAGCACAAAAGATAAGAATGCTAAAAATATAGCAGCAAAGACGAAAAATATAGCTACGATTTTATACTGTTGTTTGATATAGGCCCTTGCTCCCTGCCTGACGGCTTGGGCGATTTCGACCATTTTTTCGGTGCCTTCTTCCAGTTTCATAATTTTTCTATAGAAACCGTAAGCAAAAGCCAGTGCAATGACTGCGGAAACAGGTGCGATTGCGAATAGAATAATATTTGCCATTTTGTATACTCCTTGGATATTTTTTGATAAAGCTAATTTTAATAGATTATGGCCTTCTTGTCAAACAAAAAATGCACTTTGTCCGTTTTGGGGTGGTGAATTTAGGAAAAAATATCCTGTTGACAACAGGAGTAATTTGCCGTATATTAACAATCGAAGGAGTTAAAATATGCGTAAGTTTTCGTCATATGGACCGGTCGATACCGACGTGCATTACTATGCGCCCAGGAAAGAACTAATCGACCTGGCTTATCTGCGGTTGGTAGGAGAACACCCGGGAAAAGGCGGCCACTATATAACCGCCTGGGCGCCGCGGCAAACAGGCAAAACCTGGCTCATGCTCCAGGTGCTCCACCGCCTGGAAAAAGAAGCACAATTCGACGTTTTGAAATTAGACCTGGAACACCTGAAAATGGAAACCGATGTCAATTTCATCGCCGCGGCCATGGCTAACGAAATCCTGGCGGAACTGGGTAAAAAAGAAAAAATCCGGGCTGACGCTTCACTGCTGGAATTCCAGCGGATATTCAGCCGCGATGTGCTGGATAAACCGCTTATCCTACTCCTCGACGAATTCGATGCCCTGCCCGAAGAAGCCATTAATAAACTGGCCGGGGTTTTCAGGAATATCTACAATTACAGGCGGAAAGAGTCGCAAAAAACCAGCGGGGAAAGAAAATATTTGCTGCATGGCGCAGCTTTGATCGGGGTGCGCAGCGTCCTGGGTATAGAAAATGTCAAAGGTTCTCCTTTTAATGTGCAGCGCAGCCTGCATATCCCCAACCTAACTTACGTGGAAGTGGAAGGCATGTTCAAGCAGTACGAAAAAGAAAACGGCCGGGAAGTAGAGCAGCAGGTGATTTCCGAGGTCTACCGGGAGACACAGGGGCAGCCGGGATTAACCTGCTGGTTCGGGGAACTGCTGACCGAAGGCATGGACGATTTCCAGGTAAACAGGAAAAAACCGCTTACCATGGAAGTTTTCAAAGCTGCGTATCCTTATGCTCTTTATACCCTGCCCAACAACAATGTTATCAATATCGTGAGTAAGGCCAAACAGCAGCCTTATAAACAATTGGTACTGGAAATTTTCGAAACCGCCGATGACATAGAATTCAGCTTCGATAATGATAAAACCAATTATTTATATATGAATGGCGTTATCGAAAAAGAGAAAGGCGACAGCGGCAAATTCTATATTAAATTTTCATCTCCTTTTATCCAGAAACGGCTTTTTAACTATTTTTCCGACGCGCTTTTCAGTTATATGGGCAGGCTTATCGAACCTTTTGCCAACCTGGAAGATGTAATTACCGACGAAACTCTGCACATTAAAAACCTGTTAAAATTGTACCAAAAATACCTCGCCGAAAACAGCGCCTGGTTGTTTAAAGAAGCGCCCCGGCGCAGCGATCTAAGGGTATATGAAGCGGTGTTTCATTTTAATTTGTATGCTTATATCAATGAATTTTTAAGGAGCAAGAGCGGCAGTGTCTGGCCCGAATTCCCCACCGGCAACGGCAAGATCGACTTGATCGTCAGGTACGGGGGTAAGGTTTACGGCGTCGAATTAAAGAGCTATACCGACCAGCCCGGTTACCGGCAGGCGTTGAAACAGGCGGCCCGGTACGGCAGGCAGTTGCAATTAGACGAGATATTCTTAGTGTTTTTTGTCGAGAGCATCGACGACAAAAGCAGGCGCACTTACGAAGTCGATTACGTCGATGAAGAGACAAAAGTGAAAGTGAGACCGGTTTTTATCGAGACCGGCCCCCCGGCGGTGGTTGAAACCCACAGGAGTTAAAATATGGCCTTAGCAGCTTTGAATTTAGAAGATTTACCACACTATAACTATGATGAATATGTCCACTGGGAAGGCAGTTGGGAAATCATCTCCGGTATTCCCTATGCCATGGCTCCCGCCCCGGTGATGAAACACCAGCGCCTGAGCGTGAAAATAGCATCGCAATTAGATCAACTCCTGGCCGGCTGCCGGTTCTGCAAAACCTATACAGCTATCGACTGGCAGGTCGAAAAAGATACGGTAGTGCAGCCCGATGTGCTGGTGGTGTGCGGCGAATCCAGTGAAAAAGAGAAACTTTCGGTTCCGCCGCTGTTGATTATCGAGATACTTTCTCCTTCTACGGCCCGCAAGGATAGGGGCTTAAAATATCAACTTTACCGGGAAGCCGGGGTCAGGTACTACTGCCTAATAGACCCGGCAAATAAAAGCGTCGAAATTTTCGAACTGCATGAGCTAACTGGAGACGAAGCTTGCGCCGCGCAAAAGAAATATAAAGAGATAAAAGAATTTCAAGAAGGTAAAATGTTTTTTGATTTCGATAAATGCAGTATTGCTTTCGATTTCGGTAAGGTTTTTGAATAATTAAGAGGGTGCGCCCGCCGGGTGCTTTGAATAATCATGAAGAAGAAAATACTATTTGAATGTATCGAATGCGGTTACCAGGGGCCGAAATATTTCGGTAAGTGTCCGCAGTGCGATGCCTGGAACACCATGACCGAAGTAGATGCCGAAAAAGAAAAACAGGATATCGACAGCGTCCGCATCAAACCGGTAAAACTAAGCGATATCGACAACCTGGAAATTAAACGGGAAATAACCGGGCTGCAGGAGTTCGATAGAGTGTTGGGCGGCGGCATCGTGCCCGACTCTATCATTTTAATCGGCGGGGAGCCGGGAGTGGGCAAATCGACATTGCTGATGGAGGTTTCCGGCATCCTGTCCAAAAAGAATAAAAAAGTCCTCTATTATTCCGGCGAAGAATCGGCGGTACAGATCAAGCTGCGCGCCAACCGCTTAGGGGTGGATTCGGAGGATATCCTGCTGCTCACCATGGGCAGCCTGGAAGACCTGAAAAGCGCGATAACCGAATATAAGCCCGATTATTTGATTATCGACTCTATCCAGACCATCAATGCCAAAAAAGGTTCTATGCTGCCCGGATCGGTTTCGGCCATGAGGTTTGTCACCGGCGAGATTATAGAACTGGCGAAACGCAATCATATCACCGGTTTCATCATCGGGCATATCACCAAAGAGGGCCACATTGCCGGGCCTAAAACCCTGGAACATATGGTAGATGCGGTGCTCTATTTCCAGGGCGAAATAAAGTCCGATTTGCGGATATTGCGGGCGGAAAAGAACCGTTTCGGTGCAGTGGATGAGATCGGCATATTCCAGATGACCAAAGACGGGCTGAAGCCCATCAGCGATCCCTCTTTAGTGTTCTTACAGCAGCGTGAAACCATAGAACCGGGGATTGCTTTATTCCCGGCTATGAGTGGAATGCGGGCGATATTGATAGAGATCCAGTCCTTAGTGACCGAGAGTCCTTTTGCTCCTAATCCGCGCCGTATCTGCGTCGGTTTCGACAGTTACAGGATGTCGATGTTGATTTCTATCATCGAAAAGAAACTAAAACTACCTTTTTACAAGTCCGATGTGTTTTTGAATATTGCCGGCGGGATAACCTTGAAAGAGCCTGCCGGTGATTTATCTGCCGCTGCTGCTTTAATTTCCAGTTACAAGAACAAAGCCGTGCCCCAAGATTTGCTTATTATCGGGGAAGTAGGGCTTACCGGCGAAGTGCGGCCCGTTAGTTTCGTGGAACTGCGGGTAAAAGAGGGGATCAGGCAGGGTTTTTCGAAATTTGTAGTGCCTGCCGCCCAGGGCAATATCGGGGCAGCTTTGCCGTCTGTGGATATTTCTCTTTTTCCTGTTGAGAATTTGTACGAATTCTACAAAAATATAACGTCATAGCATAAACAGGCCCACAGATTAACACAAATTTTGGTTTGGATTCGGTTTAACAGAAGTTTTTGTCCAACTTTTTTCAAAAAGTTGGCCGCCGGAGGCAAGCTCCACGACGTGGGGAAACGTTTAAGGGGCAATAACTTAAGGCAGCGCGGCGAACCATGAAAATTGTTACAGCGAAAAGAAAAAGGAATAAACAGCGCAAAAGGAGGGTGGGACGCGGATATATCGCCGTTCAGCATATCCCCGTTAAAATGCAGGGGGAACCGGTAAATACGCTGAAACACGCCGCACCACATACAGTCTGAGCATAAGCCCAACTGTAACAATTTTCACGGTTTCAGGAAAAAAGAATCGGTGCTATCATGTTAACTATTATCTAAAGGAGAAATAATATGAACGCTTCAGCCCTGAAAACCATCGTCCTGTTTTGTTTCTTAAGCATCGTTTTCGCCGCAGCTGTCGCTCGCCAATAAGCTGTCCGGGCTGGATTTTCAGGGAGGTGAAAAGAAGGGGACAGGCCAATATTGGTTAGTTATTTTGACCTGTATTGAAAAAAAGGCCCATTTATACTATACTCTCTTTATGATAAAAAAAGCAAAACGCTATTTTAATACTTCCGGGCCTATAGCGCTCAGATAAAGTAA
>JAGLSW010000403.1 GCA_023135565.1 Candidatus Aminicenantota bacterium
GAAACCTTTTTTCAAAAAGGTTTTTGGCCGCCGGAGGCCTCGCAGTGGGGTTAGTTTTTGAGGTACTGGCGCAGCGACAGAAACGAAGAAAATAACCCGATGCCGGTGCCCAACACTAACAACCTGACAAATATAAACAGCGGGATGTCTTCAAAATTAATCAGTCCCTTTACCATGTCGAACATAAAAACAGCATAAGCGGGGAATAATTTTATGGCGGCAAACAACAATATCCCGGCCATCAAACTGCCTAAAAAACCCAGCAGCGCACCTTCAATAATAAAAGGAAAACGGATGTACCAGTCAGTCGCGCCTACCAAACGGAAAATAGCGATCTCTTCACTGCGGTAAAAAATGTTCAACTTGATGACATTAAATATAATAAAACAAGAGACAAAAATCAAAATCAAACTGAGAAACATCCCTACGGCAGCTATAAATTTTTTGATGGAAATCACCATTTTGGCCCAGTCGAGATTCAATTCCTTACTTTCGATGATGTTCAATTTCTCGGTCTCTTCGATGACAGACATGATCTTGATGTCATCCCGCTCCTGCTGCTTGAACGTCACTTCGATAGAAGCCGGAAATGGCGACTGCGAATCCTTAAATTCCGCCATGGCATGTTCCAACTCCGGGTAGCGGCGGCCAAATTCTACTTCCGCCTGGCTCTTCGATTTGAAGGTTACTTTTTCTACCAGCAGGTTGTTTTTTAGGTCTTTTATTAAACTGTCGGCTTCGGCCGGCTTTACACTGTCTTTTAAATAAAAAATAGCTTCGATGCTGCGGGAAAATTTCCCGGTAAAAATATCCAACCCATAAGTAAGATAATTAAATATCCCGAAAATAAGCAGCGTGAACGCAATAATACCCAGGCTCAAAAAATTGATGAGCTTGTTCCTTAAAATGTTCTTGAAGGCATTGTTAAAAGAACTCTTCAGCAGGTTCAAAAGGATTCCCCTCCACTTTTCCTGTCGGAAACCAGTTTGCCTTTATCTAATCTCAGGGTGCGCCGGGGGAAAAGTTTCATCAAATGGTGGTCATGGGTGGCAATCAAAACCGTGATGCCGTTGGCATTGATGCGCTCGAAAATACGAAAAACTTCGACAGAAAGTTCGGTGTCCAAATTGCCGGTGGGCTCATCGGCAAGCAGTATTTTCGGGCTGCCTACTATGGCCCTGGCAATGGCTACCCGCTGCTGCTCCCCGCCGGATATATGGGAGGGGATGTAATTCCGCCTGTGGGTAAGCCCCACTAAAGCCAATGCTTCACCAACCCTTTTTTCTACATAGGTTTTTTTCTCACCCTGGACCAGCAGCGGGATGGCAATATTCTCAGCAACGGTGCGGTTGTCCAAAAGTTTAAAATCCTGGAAAACGATGCCTAAGCTTCGCCTTAATTTGTGCAGCTGTTTGCCGGGCAGTAGGTTGATGTTCTGCGAGTCCACTAAGATTTGACCTTTGCTGGGCAGTTCCTCTTTGAAGATGAGTTTCATCAGCGTGGACTTGCCCGCGCCGGATGCGCCGGTTAAAAAAATGAATTCACCTTTTTCTATAGTAACATTGATGTCGTTAAGAGCAAACTGGCTCTTTACGTATTGTTTGTGGACGTGGTAGAATTCAATCATTGCTTTATCATGAGATTAATTTTTTCTTGCCTTCGGCGACCCCACCACGTGGGGAGGGTAGTCCCTGCCGGG
>JAGLSW010000404.1 GCA_023135565.1 Candidatus Aminicenantota bacterium
CGGCGAAGCCGCTTATAGGCTGGGGACGCCGTCCCCCTTACCCGCTGCTCCTGAAGCGAAGCGGCGAATAGGCTCCCCGTACCTACAAGGCAAAACTTTTGATTGGCGATACGTTCAGGGAAAAAATTAGCCGATTTGCGCAGGCTGTACAGGAAAAACAAGATCAAAAAAACGATCAGTATTAATTTCTTCATATTTTTATCTCCCTCGTCCCGGTTTGGAAAGGCTGGACTCTTTCCTCTGCCGTCAGTTGTTTAAAGGGTTTTGTAATCACTTGCTTTTCATAGGTTTCATTAATCAATCGCAGCGCCGGTTCTCGCATCGCCGGGATGGAATTACTCCATATGGGTTTCACTCTTGTTTGCCATTTGCTGTTATAGAGTTTGCAAAATTCCCGTTTGGCTGAGATCAATAACCGGAACGTCTTGTCCGTCCAGATCATATCATCGTGTATGACCACCAGCCGGTAACCTTTTTTTGTTTTCAGAATATAGGCGTGCTTGATATAGAAATAAACGTTGTTCGCCAGGAAGGATATAGCGGTTATTTTTTCGGGATTCTCCGTGAGATCGTGGAACACAAAGGGTTCGTCCGTACACTGCCGGTTTTTAACTGTTCCTATCATGTGATACCTCCATTCATCATTTGGTTTGAGATATTGTTCAAATTTGACCTACTAATCAACTTCGAGATTCCAAAATTCCTCTTTAACGGAGGTAGAAACGGTATTTTTTTAATTTTTTTTTTCTGTTTTTGTTCTCTTGAATTATTTCCCGACTTGTTGTAGAATAAACGATCAATGAGGTTAAAAAATGGATAATTATTTAGTTTTTCATATGTCACCAGATAGGTCATTTTTTGGCTCCATTGCTACACGTCTTTCAAAAAATATCTCGCGAGTCATTTTGTTTGACATGTCGAAATTATAATTTGAAATATCGAAAATGTCAAGGCTTTTGCGGAATTTTTTTAAAAAAATTAGAAGAGGCTTAAGGAGGTAATCATGAAGCCAACAAAAAGAAAATTAATGATTAGGTTCACCATCGGGATTTTGATTGTCTTTTGTATGAGTATTTCAGTTTCGGCTCGTTTTTTAGTTAACGGGTCCGGTGACGGTTATCCGAATCCGGGTGGTGAAAAAAGCAGCGGCAATTCGATAAAATTTTACGTGGCCCAGGGCGCAAGTTTTTATCTAAAAGGCTATAGCGATATTCAAACTCTTTTGAACCTTATAGAATTGGAAGAATCAAACGGGGTTAACTTTGATGAGTTAAACAACATCGTTGACAGTGCTGTTTTTCATATGAACAATGCTGTTTACAACTATGACTTACTCATCAAAGAAGCTGAGGTCACTCCCCTGGATGAAGGATTCAAATTAAAGCTTATGACCTTCGATTATCCCGGCTTTGCTGCGGAAAAAGGTTTGAATATCGTAATTTTCCAGGAGTGTGAGAGTTATTTAAAGCAAGGAGATGTCACCGGGATGTTTAGGCATACGCATTCTGCTTTTATAGATATTCTTGGCATATTGGAGTCGGTGAAAAAAACAGTAGAGAAGAATAATTTACCTGATCTAACAGTTCTCTGGGAATTGAACGAAAATTGTGCTGAATTGTCCTTATTCGGCCAGTATGCATCGAGGGTGTTTTACGAGATTATAGGAAAATAGACATGAGGAAAACATGACAAAATTTAAAGAGACATTTTTATTGGAGTTTAAGCATCTATTTTGCCTGAGAAATTTAATCATCCTTGCTTTGTTCATCCTGATATTAGCCTATGTCGTTAATGTCGATTGTCATGATTATAAGAACACAATCGCCGAAGCAGATGATTTCCAAAAGACAGAAAGTCTAATGTTTAGCAAGATAACCAGTTATACATTATATCAGATTTTCGGTTTTAGAGTTCACTGCATCCCGGACACTGCTTCAATTTTGTTTTATAACTCCTGCATGTTATCTGCATTCAAATCAAGGATTAATGGCCTTTTTCATTTAAATATTTTTGATGATTTGAAAGGTCAAGCCCTCTTTAAAAATAGAGATTCGACGCCTCTTGATTTTTCCAGCATTCTGAAGGTGTTCGGTACTCTTTATGCTATACTTTTTCTCGGATTTACGGCGCTGCGGAACAAAGAGTATCTAAAAATGCTATCCAGCATAATGTCAAAGGGAGTTCTATTTACTTCTATCTTGTTATCGCGGATTATTGTTCTTACACTCAACTTAATCTTGATTTTCGCTGCTGCAATTGCGGTGGTTAAATCAAATCACATCAAGCTTGTTGGAGCGGATATTAGCGGCCTGCTGGTTTTTCTCGTATCTTTTTTGGGACTGCTGCTTTTTTTCTTTTCATTGGGCACCGCTATCGGGCAAATTATTCCAGAAACCGGGAAAGGCACCACCGTTATAATAGTTACCTGGGTAGTGCTTGTATTTTTTTTGTCTGGTGCGGTCAACTCTATTGTTCTCAGGTCTGCAAAAAAAATTACATCCAACCATAAGACCGAGTTTGAGAAGCTTAATTTATCCTTTGAGTTTGAGAAAAGAAACGAGGAAAAATACGGAAAATTTGACAGAAACAATATAGAAGTTGAAAGGAAGATCATCGAAGGTTTCCTGGACAATGATTATAAAAGAATTATGGCTCTCGAGAAAAGGCAAAAGTCGGAAATCGCAGCCGTTGTAGATAAATATAACAAACTGTTCTTGTGTACACCTATTACCTTCTTCACCTTAACCGCGAATGAAATCTCGAGCCAGGGTTATGGAAGCTTCCTAAATTTTTACACTTATCTTTTTGAGTTACAGGTAAAATTTGTAAGATTCTTGATCGATAGGACTTATTACAACGACCCCAAAGTTATGGTCAACTTCATTAAAGGCGATGAAAACCTCTTCTATTCCGAATCAAGAATTCCCCAAAATTTCCTGCCCGGGCTTCTAATCACCGTAGGTTGGATAGTAATGGTACTAATTTTGTTATATTGTTTCTTTAAGAGAGACCTATTCCGGTTAAGCGGCCAAGATTTGAAATGCTGTTCCGAAGCGAATGTGAATTTTAAAAAAGGAGTTCTCCAGGTATGGCGCATTAAAGGTGAGAACTTTAAAAATTTACTCTATAACATATTCTCCGGTAGACTCAAGGGAATCAAAAAAAACGGCCATTCTATGAAGGTTCACCTCGATGAGGTCAACATCACCGAAGTAAGAAATAAAGAAGATTTCCTATACTTCTGCCAGGGTGAAGATATTCCCGGAGATATTAGAGTAAAATACCTGATCCTGTTCTTTGCCCGACTGATGAAAGTATCGAAAGATAAACGGCAGGCAGTCCTCGATTTACCGGAAATCAAAGATTTAACCGGTAAAAGATTTGCCCGGCTTTCCCGGAGCCAAAAAGCTGAGGTGATATTTGCGCTCATCTCTATCAGTAAAAGCAATATCTACCTTCTCCACAATATTGGAACCGGAATGTCGTTTGATTTTTCTGTTCGCTTCAAAAAGCAGATGGAGTCCCTTAGTAACAAAGGCGCCCTGGTTATATACCTGACCACCGACGATACAGATGTTACAAATAGAGAAGATGACCTTCGCTATTTCTACCAAACCGATAAGTGGACCGGGATCATCGAAGCACATTTAGAAGAACAGGAAAAATAAGGTCGATAGCCGGGTAAAAATGACAGAAGAAAAAGGCATAGCTTATAGATTAAAATTTATCAGGGAAGCCCTGGGCCTGAAACAAAAGGATTTTGCCGAAAAATTAAAAATATCGGGACCCACCTTATCTGAAATTGAGAACGGCAAATATAATCCCGGTTATGATACATTCTACAACATCTCGAAAGTATTTAATGTAAACCTGTATTATCTACTCTTCGGTGAAGGCGAAATGTTTACCGACCCGATAAAAGAATCCATCAGCCGGGTGGAGAGTTTTGCGATTCACGACGAAGAAGTAAAAAACTTCCTCTGGTACTTCGAGAAATCGAAAATATTCCAATTTAGAATTTTGAGCTTTTTCAAGGAATACCTTGTTCTTAACCAGGAGACCTTAGAAAAGGAGATCAAGAGAGAAGAGCCTAAATAAATCCCCGCCGTCCATCTGTTTCATCCGCTGAAGATCGAGGACGCCTAATCTCTCATCACTCCCGGTTTTCGAGAATTATAAACCCTTTACAAGCGAATGGATATATTATATAATTCACGCGGTTATGAAAAAAAAATTATCTAAACCGGCAAAATCCGGGACATTTGTTAACGCATGAAGCAAAAGCAATGACACGGGAAAACGATATAGCCTACCGTTTAAAGCAAATAAGAACGACCGTGGGACTTAAGCAGAGAGATTTCGCCCAAAAGGTTGAAAGTTTCCGGTCCCACCCTGTCTGAGCTTGAGAAAGGCAAATACAAACCCGGCCACGATTTATTCTATAACATATCAAAGGAATTTAATGTCAACCTTAATTTTTTGCTCTTTGGTGAAGGGGAGATGTTTCTTGATCCTATAAAAGAAACCGCCAGCCGTTTAGAGAGCTTTGCGGTGAATAACGAGGAAGTGAGAAAGTTTCTCCACTATTTTGAGAAGTCTAAGATACTCCAGTTCAGGATACTGAGCCATTTTAACACAATCCTTATAGAGGAACAACCGATAATAGAGAAAGAAATAGAGGGCAAGAAGAATCCGGGAGACACTTGATTTTGAAAGTGTTCGGTTTTGGGAAAATCTAAAACAGACTTGCCT
>JAGLSW010000405.1 GCA_023135565.1 Candidatus Aminicenantota bacterium
TTTTGATAATTGAGAATCAAAAGCGCTCACCCGCTTATCGCCCCCACGTGGTGGGGCGGGCTTATTTTAGTTCGCCGGTAATGAGGCCCTTCAACTCCTCTTTCAACTTGTTGATCTCTTCCATTTTTTTCTCTACCTTATCGAAAAGGGGTTCCTGGTATTTGATACCCTCTTCGATAAGAAACGCCGCGCTTTCGGAACGGCTCTTGAAAAGCCCGGTTTCAACCAACATGGTCAACTTTTCATTGGCTTCATCATTGACCCGGATAGTAAGCACCGTATTCCGCGCAACCATCGCTTTGTCGATACTCTTTTTAAGGGATTCAAAGGTTTTGGTGGCAAACTGTCCCACCTGGTCGCCGAATTCCTCGAATACATTCCGGCCTTTCTCCCGGCTCTCTTTTGTCTCATCCTTCGTTTCTTCCCGGCTGTCCTTCTCTTCCGGGTTCGTTTTTACCTCTTCTTGTTTTTCCTTTTCATCTTTTTTCTTCTTGTCTTCTTGTTTCATGATTACCTCCTTCTTTGTAATCTTGTAATTTGTAATTTGTAATTCAATTACAATATACCGCGTTGCAAACAAAATGTCAAGAGAAAAAGGGATTTTTTTTATTTTTTTCCCGGAACCGGATAAATACTTTCGCGGGTATTGTGTTTTTGACGGATTTATGATAATTATTGTAGATGAAAAAGGTAAAAAATTATTACGGACTGATTATGGCCGGTGGTCAGGGCACCCGGTTCTGGCCCTGGAGCACCGGGGAAAAACCCAAACAATTCTTGAGCATCGTAGGCACGGAACCTTTGATAACGCAGACCTATAACAGGTTAAAAGAGTTCCTAACTGTGGAAAATATTTTTATCGTCGCTGACGGGAAATATCTCGCCGCAGTGAAAGAAGCCATACCCGGTTTCAAAGAAGAGAACTATATTGCCGAACCGTCGCCTAAGAATACGGCCCCTTGTCTGATTTTGTCGAATATAGTGCTTTCCCGGGCCGGCAGCGACGCCAATGTAGTTGTTGTACCGGCGGACCATTATATCCCCGACGTCGATACTTTTGCCGCGCAATTTTTAGCTGCCTTAGACTTTGCCGAGCAGAAATTCATCATCACATCCGGTATAAAGCCCGACATGCCCCATACCGGTTACGGTTACATTAACTTTGCCGAAAAGGAACCGGTGCAGCCCGGTGACAGGGAATTTTTTAATGTCGTCGAGTTTAAAGAGAAGCCGGAGTTGGCGGTGGCGGAAAAGTATGTAAAAGCCGGGAACTATTACTGGAATTCCGGTATGTTTGTTTACAAGCTGCGCCATTTTAAGGAACTTTTGGCTGAATATTCGCCTTACTATTACGAGCAATATTTAGCCCTGGAAGAAGCTTTCGACGATAAGGAAAAGTTCACCGGGATTTTTAATAACATCGAAAAGCAATCTATAGACTATGCCCTTATGGAAAAGGTCAAAGAAGTAAGGATGTTTAAAGCCCGTTTCGGTTGGAGTGATGTGGGCGCTTGGTCCAGTGTATACGAATTGAACGACAAAGATAAACAGGACAATGCGGCAGTCCGGGAAAACAGTATTTTTATAGATTCCCGGGATTCTTTGATATTTTCTACGGAAGAGAAGCCCATCGCGGTGATCGGCCTGGAAAATGTGGCGGTGATCAATACGGAGAACGGTATCCTGGTGGCGGATATCAAGCAGGTCCAGGAAGTCAAGAAGGTACTCAACGAATTAAAAAAACGCAATTCCTGAGAGTTTTCCCTACCATGAAATTAATATAGCCACAGAGGGCACAGAGAAAAAGCAAAAGAGACGGGCTTTTGATGATTGAGAAGCTAAAATTCCCCTCTCGAGAGGGGTGGCACTGAGGGGCTTTTTTGTTTTTTGCCCCGAAGTGACGGGGTGTGTTAGCTCGTCGAAAAGCACCACCGTTCAACGCTTCCCCACGCGAGTGGGGTTTGTTAATTTCATTATCTCCGGGTGAGGCTCGCATCATGAAGAACGACTATAAAATTACTTTGCCTCCGGCGGCCAAACTTTTG
>JAGLSW010000406.1 GCA_023135565.1 Candidatus Aminicenantota bacterium
AATGGGGGCGTCACCCGGCAGGGCCGCCGGAGGCAAAGTAATTTTATATCAGGCAAACCGGGAATAACAGGGGGGATTCGAGGAAGCAAAATCCCCTGTAAATTAGAAGAGACATGCCGCAGCATGTCTCTTCCAACTACATCTATCTTAAAATTGAGGTTTCTTACAACCTACCGCCATGTTCCGCTACTGTAACTGCTGGCAGAAATCGTACAGGTCGATATGTTCATAATAATAGAACTCTTGGGAAAAATACCTGGCATTATCTATCCAGGAACCTGCCATGGAACTGTAAAATACCTGCAAAAAATCTTCCCAGTGAGTGTCCGCGGCAAAACTAATTATAGTTCCATCATAATCGGGATCAAACCACGCTGCCGTGTCCGGGAAATAAATAGCCAGCCCGTGAGCTCCAGGCCACCAACTGCCATGCTTCTCATTAATAACCGTATTGTTAATCGCGGTTATTACATTCTGCGCCGCTGTTTTTACGGCCGTGTGATTGCTGTTCCAGTTATTTATCATAGACTGGGCAAAAGCGTCGATGGCTGCTGCCAGCGTACCCATATTAGTCAAATCTATGGCCGCCTGGGTTTCACCACTCCAATAAGATTCATTATAACGCTCTACAATGGCAAATCCTAATTGTTCAGCCGTCCAGGCCGGATGCGCCGTTAAATCACCTAATACCGTATCATAAGGCCAACCATTCCAGGGTTCGACCTCCTCGGAAGCCACCATGACCTGGCCATAATCCTTTATTTCATAAGCAACTTCAACCATACCCATGAGACAGGCATCAAAACCGATTAATTGAACACCTGCGACGGCATCTAAAGCACTCCTGATTTCCGCGGTGTAAAGACAATCACCGCCGCTGGTGTCATCCCAACAGATGGCTCTTACCGGCTTCTCTCCACTCCGTCGCCAGCCGTCCCCATGGTTCCACAATATGAGCGCATAGTTGGTGGCTGGATAATTTGCCTTAGCCCAATTCACAAAACCGGACAGCACGGCAGGGTCCGCCATATTGACTTCCCCTAAGTCCTGCACCGCATTGGCTGCATCAGGAGTCAACCCGGGGGTAATATAAAAACGTTTCGTGCCCGTCCAATTTCCATAACTCGAATCATAACCGGCAATGCGGTCAAATTGCGCCACAATATTCACATCAGCGGTAGAACCGGCTGCCGACATTTCTAAGAAATCGTCTATGCCTGCTTCTTCCAGGTTGTTGTCGCCATCGAGATAGACCATAAACGTCCAGGATGCACCGCCAGCCCCTGGAGAAATTTCAAAAGCAGCATCACCGGTATCCGCGATAGCCATATCTTTAGACCTGATTTTTATGCTATAACCGGTTCCCGGTGTGGCTGTTCCTCCGAGATGCCGGCCTACCGTCCAGGAATAAGAACCGGCCGCGGCGCTAACAGCGGTTGTTATTACGCCTATAGATACCCCGTTCCGCAGCAGGATTATCTTCACATCCCCGGAAACGCCGGAAGAGGTCCAGGTAATATTACGCGTGGAGCCGGATAACCAATCTTCACCGCCATTGGGCGAAGCCACAGTTAAAGTGGTCTGCGTCGATGAAACGATATCAAAAGGGGCATCACCGGTGTCTGAGATAGCCATATCTTTTGATCTGATCTTGATGGTATAACCGGACCCGGCTGAGATAAATCCGTCGAGATGCCGGCCCACCGTCCAGGAATAAAAACCGGCCGCGGCGTTAACAGCGGTTGTTATAACGCCTATAGATACCCCATTCTGCAGCAGGATTATCTTCACATCCCCGGAGATGCCGGAAGAGGTCCAGGTAATATTACGGCTGGAACCGGATACCCAATCCTCGCCGCCGTTGGGAGAAGTCACAGTTAAAGTTGGTTGAGTCGATGAAACAATATCAAAAGGGGCATCACCGGTGTCTGAGATAGCCATATCTTTTGACCTGATCTTTATGGTATAACCGGTTCCGGGTGTGGCTGTTCCTCCGAGATGCCGGCCTACCGTCCAGGAATAAGAACCGGCCGCGGCGCTAACAGCGGTTGTTATAACGCCTATAGATACCCCATTCTGCAGCAGGATTATCTTTACATCCCCGGAGATGCCGGAGGAGGTCCAGGTAATATTACGGCTGGAACCGGATACCCAGACCTCACCGCCATTAGGCGAAGTCACTGTTAATGTGGGCTGGGTCGATGCAACTATATCGAAAGAGGCATCACTTAAATCTACGACGGCTGTGTCTTTTTCTTTTATCTTTATGGTATAACCGGTTCCAGGTGTGACTGTTCCTACGAGATGCCGGCCCACTGTCCAGGAATAGGAACCTGACGCAGCGCTAACAGCGGCGGTGATAACTCCTACCGTATCGCCGTTCCGCAGCAGGGTGATCTTTACATCCCCGGAGATGCCGGAGGAAGTCCAGGTAATATTACGGGTGGAACCGGATACCCAATTCTCACCGCCATTGGGAGAAGTAACAGTAACAGAACCGGTTGTAACCGGTCCCGGGCCATTTGGCGTTCCCGGAGTGCGCAGTTGCAGCGAAGGATCGCCGAAACAGGTCCAGGTGTCGGCCATATTTTGACCGCTGGTTCCATTCATATCTATCATCTTAAACATACCGTTCACAAATACACCGCCAAAAGTCCTTTTGCCCGCGGTTGTCAAAATATCGGCCATTTCATCCTGGGCATCCATGGGCGGTTCCCAGTCCTGGTTGATGGTGGAACCGCAGTGAGCCACCGCCCCGGTGGGATTGCCGTTATTGGTAGCTCGCAGCCAGGACTCACAAAAACAGGTGCGGTTTTTGAAATCACCGATTACACAGGCTACGCTGAAGATGAAGGGCAGTTTGTAATCATTGGTCAGGGCATTCACATTCGCAGTGCTAAAATTCCAACCGCAGGTCCAGGCTGTCTCACTGCCATGACCACAGTAAAACATAACGCCGGCGCCGTTGTTGACCAAATTGGTCAAATTGGCGGTACTGCCGCCGCTCTGGTGGTTGGTGTAAGTGGTGTAGCCGTAACTACTGCAATCACTCAAAATATTGTCGATATGCCGGTAATCATATTCACCACTGTGGCCGGGTCCTTCCGCAGAGCCCATGCCTACTGCTTTCCTGAACCAGGGGGCGGAAGAGACTAAATCTCTCTCATAATGGATGGTTCGCTGCACCTGGGTGGTCACATGTGCTGCTGTTTCGGCGGAAAAACGTCCTACAAAAATGTCTAAATAGTGATCGCTGCCCAGGATATAGCCGTAGTTATTATCGGAATCGCCGGCCGCAGTACTGGAGGTGGGCACCTGGGCATGATCGCCTACCAAAAGTAAAAAAGTCAAACCGTTACTGTTGTAATAATTGGTTACATAACTTTTTAAGGCCGCGGAACTGCCGATGGTAGAATAATCGACCAGATCGACATTGTAACCGATGCTCTCTTTCCAGGATACGAAAGCAGCCATTTCGTCCATAAAACTGCTGTAACAAACGATCAACATACTGCCTAAAGCATCCCCAACGGGAGTATACCTTTCCCGCACCGGGGCATAGTTGATATAATGCCGGGAATACACATTCTTGAATTCAGGATAAATTTTATCGAGAGCTCTTTGGCGTACCAGGGGGTTCTCACCCTTATGCCCGGTGTCGGAAATCTTTACTATTATTTCTTTGTATACTCTTAATACTTTGCTGACAGGATTGTAGCGGAAAGGATTTACAGTCACTGCCTGTCCCCTGAAATCTCTAATAATATAGGGGTTTCCTAACTGCACCAATTGAGCGGGATAAAAAGCATCTGTCTCATACTCTTTGCCATACACATAAGGCACTTCCTGCGGGTTGATATTCCTGGTTAAATTTCCCTTTGAAGGGGCAATGTTAACGTTGGGAATTTCGATAAAATCAAAATCACCGACTTCCACCTTCATTTTTGCCCTATCCGGGATTAAAACCGATGCGCTTAATTTCGGAACATCAGGGGCTCCTTTTTGTAGGTTTTTGGCGCTGTTGGGAATCACCAATTCCACTGCCTCACCAGTTGGGGTTTTGACTTTTTTAAAATCATATGAGGTGATTTTAAATTTTAAAACAGTTTCATCGGCCGTTGATGAAACAAGTTCAACATCACTTTTAGCAACTAATGCCGCGGTTACACTTAACAACAATATTACCGCAAAGGCAAATTTAAATAGCTTCATAACTATCCTCCTTGATTAATAATAGGCTGCGGACGCCGTCCGCCTCCCTGGTAAAATTTAAATTCAGCGGCACCGCAAAATTAAGTGCCGGGTACTGTAGCATTTTTCTTACCAAAATACCGGTTCCCCGGGAAAATTTGCGGTTATACAAGTCCTGACTGGATTTTCCGGCAGTTTGCGGGTAAACCTGGTTTTTTTAGGTATGTCGATTTTGTGACAAAATTTCGTGCAATTGTCCTCTTTTAGTGACAAAATTTGTCGCTTTCAAAAAAAAAATCCCCATTTTATCCCCCGGCTTACCTATCAACTTTGCCTCCGGCGGCCAAAAACCTTTTTGAAACGGGGCTGTTGCCCTGCCGCGCAAGTGGCCTTCCGGACTTCCAAAAACTTCTCATAAGCGATACGTCCAGGAAAAAAATTAACCGCTTTATGCAGGCTGCACAGAAGTTTTCGCATTTTGATGGGAATTTTAGGTTTTTTTGACAGGAAGCCATTTATTTGTTATAATTTAACGATAAAATTTAGCGCAATTATTATTATGGTGAAAAAATGAAAAAATTACTAAAAAATAAATGGTTTCGCCGGGTACTCTTTCCCGGTTTGGGAGTCCTCGGCGGTTTTGCTTACTACTATTTTATCGGTTGTTCGGGCAATACCTGCCCGATCTCTTCGAATCCCTATATCAGTATGGGTTATGGGGCAGTGATGGGTTTAGTCTTCTCGATGCCGGGCAAACGCCCGCGGCGCGGGCACCCTATAAGCCGCTCCGCGGCAGTGCACCAAAAGCCCGAAATCCAAAATCCGAAACAAATCCAAAATTAAAATTCTCAAAATTCAAAACAAAAGTACGCTGGTAGAGCGTTTCGAGATATTTTTTTGGTCATTTGAATTTCGGAAGTCAGAATTTGTTTCTTGCTCGATCTCTGCGCGATCCCGGATTTTTGATTTTGACGCGGTCGAACACACGTATAAGCGGGTTATTAACCGGCTATAGGACTGTCCCATTCCTTGAGGTGGGAGGTAATAAAGTCTATTATCCGGCGGTGCTCCTCTTTGCCGTTCCCTTTAATCTCCATGGGCTCACCAAAGGTCATATAAATCGGCTTGTCCCGGGAAAGGGGGCCAAAGTCTTTAATGGCCTCGATCTTATTGTTACCCCAAAAATCGGTTTTAATCGCCACAGGCAGTACTTTTACACCGGCCCTTTGGGCCAACTTCACTCCCAGGGTGTTGAATTTAGAAGGATCGAATTCAACATTCCGGGTACTCTGGGGAAAAATAATCAGGGAACGCCCACCTTGCAAGATTTCCCGGCCCTCTTTTAAAACTTTGACCAGGTCTTCCCTGGGGTTCTTCCTGCCCACAACTACGGGATCCCGCGACCGCATTATGGGGCCGAATACCCGCTGCTTAACCAGGCTCTCTTTTACTACATAAGTTACCGGCCGGATGGAAGCGATAATAGCAGGAAATACAGCCGTCTCTAAAGAACTCATATGATTGCCGACAACAACCAGGGGCGAATCCGGGGACTTCCTGATATTATCGATGCCCTTGATATGGAAACGTCCGCCGCATTTTTCGATGTATCTCAGCACTTTGAAGCAGGTTTTCACCCAGGCTTCATCATCGTATAGTCCCTTGACAGCCTGCTTGCGACTGCCCAGGATTATATCCCAGATGAAGGGGACAAAAAATCCCCAGCGGGAACCGAGCAACAGCCTATCACCCCAATAACGGGGAGTGCCCGGCGGCGTATCATAACTATCTTTCGGAAAATAATTTTTCATAGATTAGTTTATTATACCACGAATACTATATTATTATCAACCGATTTAAAAGTAACTATTCAGTTCTGATGGTCTCGTAAAAAGTCAT
>JAGLSW010000407.1 GCA_023135565.1 Candidatus Aminicenantota bacterium
AATCAAAAGCGCTCACCCGCTGCCCATGCCGCGAAGCGGCTTATGGCTCCCCGCGCCGCGGGCTTATGAACTGTGATCGTTGATTATGCGCCAGCCTTCGGGCAGTTTTTGCCACAGTAGGGTAAAAAGCCCCTGCTTAACGGAATCTTTAAGGGTTACTTTCCAGCGGCCCAACACATAAACAACATCCGCTGTGACAACATTAATCTCTAAGTCCACAAAATCAAGGGTACCCCGGTTTTCACCGGAATAATTCGTCTTGTACATGTTCAGCAATTGCTTCCAACCGTGCAGCCTTTTCCCGGAACCGGATTGGAAAGTCATCTTTTCAGACTTCCAGTAGCATTCCATGAAACCTTCGAGATCGCCTTTATTCCAGGCGTCAACCTGTTTTTTCATAAAAGACTCGATCTCCGCTTTTGTCCCGGCAGCGCCGGGAACCGTGCCGCATCCGTAAAAAAACGGGATAATAAGCAGTAAAACTAATATTTTTTTCAATTTTGCCTCCTTGCTTTCTTTTGTTTTCACCGGGCCGGGATCAGTGCGAGGAGTGGAGATTGGCCAGGTTGCCGCTTATCACGTCCATATAATAGCGAACCCGTTTCATGTCGTCTCCGAATAAACCGAACACATATTTACCCTTTGCTCTTATGTTCACCTGCCCTTTGGACCGGTAATAAGGATCTAAGAACCTGAAAAAATCCCCGTATGCGCTGATTTCGCTGTTCTTTTTTTTGGCGAATTTAAAGTAATTTTCCACGATTTTCCGGGCTTCTTTGGGGGTGGCCGCTTCCATAATAAAGATTTGAAATTCCGTACCGCTGTCTTTGTAATCTGCCGCAAAAGCGGAATGTAAAAAAGAATGACCTAAGAAATCCGCAGCAGTGAATCTTTCCGAGTTTACGATTTTTCCTCTGCCCGGGAAGCTAGTTGTCGGCAGGGGGAAATGGTCTGCTCCAACCAATTTTTTGGATATTTTTTCGGCGGCGGCAGTCATCACTTCTTTGTCTTTGTCGCCTAAATCGAAACCGCTAATCTTAACGTAGTAGCTGCCCTTCACGAAATTAAGCACCCCTTTTTCGTAGTAGCCCTGGGCGCCGATTTTGAGGAAATCGCCTTTTACCGGTTTTTCCTGGCTGTAGATGCCGAAGCCGTTCCTGGCGCTGCTGTGGCGGTAGATATCTATGGTCAGTTGGTGTTCCTGCGGGTCTTCATAAGTCAGCGCCGCCAGTTCCTGGAAATCGAACCCCAGGAAGATCTCGGCTGCGCCGTTGATGTATTCGTATAGGTTATCAGGGGTATAAATGTCCGGTTTTCCTTTTTTCATGCCTTTTACAGCGGGGAAAAACTTTGTCATGTCGCTGCCGCCGGAAGCGAAAACAGCGCCGGTAATCAAGCACCCCGACAGGATCAATATGGTTATCATTTTTTTCATATGAAACCTCCTTTTTTTTGATTTTAAGTTATATTATACCATATTTTGTCACAAAGCGGGCGCTTGCCCGCAGCCGAGAAGGGGCCGGGAAGTACATTTCCGACCAGGTTGACCAAAAAGATTGGTTTTTTATCAAACTACGGGTTTTGGATTCCCCGACCTCTGTTGTTTTTGCCGCGCAGCGGCTCAAAGGGCGGGTGCGCCGCACCCCCGCGAAGCGGCTTATCGGCTGGGGACGCCGTCCCCCCGCGCAGCGGCTCAGAGGGTGCATCCGCCGGGTGCTTTGTTTTTTTAGCAAACTTAAAGGCCCCGAAAGGAATACAGTCGAAGAGGCTTTTTTTTCAAGCTTAAAATTTATTGCTGCATCTTCTTATAACGATTTAATATTCGACAGCATCGAAGATAAATTGCCCATTAATAGGGATGAGGCAGCGACTATAGGAGACGAAAGAGTGAAGAACAGGTTGAAAATTTTCCTTGAAATCGAAGAATTCACTATTGAATCATATAAGTATAAAAGAAGCCGTGATTCTTTCGGTGGGCAGAGGCGGGCTTCCGCATTGGAAATAAACATGTTTTTGTTAGATTATTTTAAGGATTCGAGAGGCTTCGAGTTGGCGGCAGCGTCGCTGCTGGGAAAAAGTAGGGCTGAACTTAACACTGCGTTTGATTTTTTTAGAAAATATTATCTTTCGCGGGAGCTTGAACCGGACGAAGAGATCATCTGCAGGTTGCAGGATATTGTAGACAGAACAAAAATAAAAACGATAGCAGTTGGAGCGTTGAGCGTTTTGGTTGACACCGGCGTTGTCAGCGAAGACACTTCTATCTTCGACTTAGAGGACGAGGGAGAAGATTATTATTGTTAAGAAATTAGCAGGCTGGAAAGAAAAAAATTATTACTAAACCGTTGATCTCTTACTCGTTCTCCCACACCGGGAACCCCTGGTTAAATGCCAGTTGATGAAGAGGAATTAAATTATCTCTTAAATTGTTTACAAAAACTTCATTTCTTATATCCCTGGAAAATATCATTTCCCCGCTGATTTCAATATAGTCCTCAAGTAATTTCGTTGAGAATTGTTTTGTTAACGCCGTTTTAAAAGCGTGATAATGCAGGTTGCAAAATTTATCCAGGTACAGGTCTAACTGGGGCAGTTTGTCGCTTTTGCTGCTGTTTATTGCCTTTGGTGTAGGTGCCAGGTTCCACAATTGATCATGCAGCACGAAACTCCAGGGGATAAAATGGTCGATGCTGAAATCATCTAAAGACACAGGGCGGTTCGTATATATGTCAACAATTGGGGTAAACTTAATTATCCTGGACCAAAAGGTTTTTGCATCCTTCAGGTCTCTTTTTTGCGGAGCTTCAAGTTTGAAGGTAGCGATAGAGTACCAACATTTGGTTATCATCATCAAAACGATTTTTTTGAAAGAAATCTCAACTTTTCCTTTCCGTATTTCATCGAAAACCGAATTCCAAATCGTCATTCAATGCCAATACCGGGTGAATTTTACTTTTATTCTGGCTCAACAGGTACAGGGCCTGCAAAATCGAAGATTTCCCTGAGTTATTTGTGCCGGAAACAATGGTGAGTCCCGGTATTTTAATTTCATTGCAGTCTTCGTGACACTTAAAATCTTTTATTTCAAATGCCTGGAACATTTTTTACCTCCGTCGCTCTTTTAATCCGCTGCCGTAGTTCTATCTCCGTAGAAGTTACTATCCGGGTACCGGGTACAATAACGTTATAGTTTATCCCGCGGTGCATTCGTTTAATCTCCTGTAAATCTCGAGATGAGAGTTAGCGTCCGATTCTTTCCTGATAACGACAACGCTGAGAATATAATTTCCCAACCTTCTCTGCATCATCGTATATTCTTTGCCGAGATCTTCAAATTTTTTATCATTTAGTTCCTGCAGTATCTTTAGTTCTTCCAGGGCGTACTTATTTTCCAAAAAATCGAAAATAGCAGACAGCCGCTGCTGGCCATCGACTACTTCCTTCCTGCCGTCTTCATCCTCTATTAAATAGATCCCGGGAACGGGTAAAACCAGTAATATGGATTCGATCAACTTCGATTTTTTTCGATCGTTCCAACCACCTTTCCGCCGGTAGAAAGACCGGGGATATACGTCCCCACGCTTATAGCTGCGGTACAGCGAAAAAACATCATAATTGAAACTGTCATAAAATACTCTCCACTCCTCCTGTTCCTGCTTTAGCGCCCTATTAAGAGCATCTAAAATATCTCCCGCGTTTTTATATCTTTCTTCCGGCTTTTTAGCCGCTGCCCTGTTGATGACTCTCTGCATCGCCGGGGGAGCATCCGGGTTAAACTCCAGTATACCGGGAACGTGTTTAAGCTTGTGTCCCTGCAAAATTTCTTGTGCACTTCCCTCGAAAGGCGGCTTACCGGTGAACATCTCGAAAAGCATAATGCCAAAGGCATATATATCGACGGCAGGAGACAGTTCTCCCTGGAACTGTTCCGGTGCCATATATTGCGATGTGCCGGACATCTCTTCTTCTCCCGGCGCTTTGTAATCCCGGATACCGGTTGATACCCCGGGATTTGTGATGACAACCCGGTTTTCGGTGTCATCTATTATAATGTCCCCGGGAAACAAAGCGCCGTGGATAAAACCTTTCGCATGCATCTGATCGAGTATGCCCAGGACTACCCCCGATATTTTTAGAATCTCCTGGTGCCCTAACTTTTGCTGTTTTAGGATAATATCTTTTACACTCTTGCCGGGGATGTATTCCCTTATTATAAAGGGGAATGAGTCTTCGCCTCCACCATCGAATACACTGGCGATACACCTCTTCTCTTTAACCGATTTTTGGATTTTGTCCAGTTTTTTCGCCTTATCGAGTATGTTTTTTTTATTCGTTTTTCGATCCCGACCCTACCATTTTTTCCTGCTTGCCCCGATTCTTCTATATATTTAGCTGTCTCTAAGACAACTATCCTGTCTAATATTTTATCTTTCTTATATTTTAGCTTGAAGAATTTATTACCCCACCTTTCGCCGGTATAATCGAGCAAATCGTATTTCGTGCTTAGTTCTTCTTTTAAAAGTTTGAGTTCTTCATGATCTTCCCAATTGATTGCTATAGGTGTATTTTATTATTTTTCCCGGCGGTTGTCAAGGCACGGAACCGGTAATTTTTAAAGCAGGGCAGCCGGGCGACCCTAAACCCCTCCCTACGTGGTGGGGCCGGGGGCAAATCCGTTAGGTTAGGCGAATGACCCTTCGCCTAAAAAATAAATCTTCTGCAAACTATAGGGGCCGCGGGGCTATTCTTTCGGTTTGGCCAGCACCTCTTCTATCAGCTTGTCATCGAAAGTCTGCCCTTTGGCAAGCAGTTGACGGTACTTGATAAAGTCGATAGTGCGCTCACCGGTTATCTTTTGAGTATTAAAAGCATTAAAACCGATAAAACCTTCGCCGTTCATGTTGGCTCCCAACCAGTAAATCTGGCTGTTCTTGAGCAAATCCCAAAAGTATTTTTTCTTTACCCGGATGCTCTCTATAGTATTCATAAGACAGAGCATGGTGGTATTGGTCAACGTCCAGGCCATTTTATCGATAAATGCATCCAATTGACTAAAATCGGTGGTCAGATTCTTCAATTCACCTTTGGCAGCTTTAAAATCCGCGCCGGTCTTAAATTCACCGTAAACGAGGTCGCCGTTTTCTACATATTTGTCGGTGATGACCCGGGGATCACGCACCCATTCGCCTTTGCCGTTTTTCTTGATGGCAATGGCTTTGGTAATGAGTCCTAAACGCTCCATCTTGGCGGCGCTCCAATTCTCGTTGGCTGTGGCTTGCCACATGGCCTGCTCCATGCTCAGGTTCCAGGGAAGAAAATCGGTGGAACCACCGGTGGGAGAAGAACCGTGGCGGGTGCCGGCCTGGCCGAAAGAAGCAGTGTCCGCCGCTACTGTAAAATCAGCGGCCTGGCCGATCTCCTGGCCTCCGGCAATCCTCATGCCGTTGCAGCGGCAGATTACGGGTTTACGCGCTCTGAGGATGCTGTCTACCATCCCGGCAAAAAGGTCCATATATTGGGTGTATTCTAAGGGCCTGCGGGAATAATATTCCGCATACTCTTTGGTGTTTCCGCCGGTGCAGAACGCTTTGTCACCCGCGGCAGTAAACACGATAGCCATTACTCCCCGGTCCATGGAGGCTTTATGCATCCCGGCGGTGACGCCTTTCACCATTTCCGTGGTGTATGAATTATATTGAGCCGGGTTGTTCAGGGTAATCCAGGCTGTGTATAACCCTTCTACTATTTCGCCGGTTTCGGGATTCACAAGGGGTTTCTTCTCGTACCCGGTGCAGGGCGCTTCCGTGCCGAAAAATTCGTCTCCGAATAGATCGTGGTCTTTGATTTCGTTGTCTCGTATTAGCCAATCTAAAGCCATAATTATTTCTCCTTCTTTAGTTTATTAAAAAATGGTTCAGGTGATATTGTAATCGAATTCCCGGAATATTTCAACCCCCCTGAGTGTAACCAAAGTTCCCCATTAAAATGCGAGAACTTATGTGCAGCCTGCGTAAATCGTCTAAATTTTCTCCTGGACGTATTGCTCATGAAAAGTTTTGTTCAAACTTTT
>JAGLSW010000408.1 GCA_023135565.1 Candidatus Aminicenantota bacterium
TCCTTGATTTTTGTGTATCGCTGTGCTATATATTTTTTTAGCAAGCGGACGGCGGCCCCCCCCTATGAGGGGGCTGAAAGCACAGCGAATCCCGAAGGTGCGTGCCCCTTAACGCTCCCCACGCAGTGGGGCTAAAAGGGACGGTTTCGTTTCCAGATTTCGGGGAGGGGATCTTTCGGTTCCCGGCACAGGGTGATGGGGAACTTCCGCCACCAGGGATTCACGTTCTCTAACTCGATTTCCGCGGCCAGTTCTACTTTATTGAAGAATATTTCCATGGTTTCTTTTTTGAAACCCATGCCGATAACTGTGTCGATAGGGCCTTCGGGAACCCCCCAGAGCCAGTAATTCATACCGAGAGCCACCGCCTTGGGCAGCCCATAGGCCCCGCCGAAATAATCGACGGCCCCGGCATTACCGTAACCGGCGGCCCAAATAACGGTGCGCTGTTGTTCTTCGGCAGGCAGGCTGTGGTATACTTTCGCCAGTCCCGCCAGTCTTTCTTTCCAGCCGAACATGCCGCGCAGGTCCCGGGTCAATTCGTATATATTTTTAAAAGCGCCGAAGGTCACTTTGTGGATATATTTCTCGGTAGTATCTATGTCCATCAAAGGCACGGACAGCGGCGCCATGGCGGTGCCGCCAAGAAAAAGCAAAGTAATAATGGCAGGTTTCAGCCATTTTTTATTCCTGCGCCGCAGCCAGCGCTCTACGGCGATTCCCCCTCCGGCCAATAAAACCGTATAAGCCGGGGCTAAGTAGTAGATTTTGCTTTTGGTGACCACCAGCAGGATAAATACGGACAGCCAGAGCCATCCTAAGATACGGTAAGGATGCTTCGCTTTTAGATTATTTTTTTCTTGCCTCCGGCGGGCAGGGGGCTTTTTTGAAAAATCGCCCCCTGCACCCCCAAAAAACTTTTGTTTAGTTTCGTTTTTCTCTGGTGAGGGAGCGGCGTCATCCCCGGTCTGTTTGCTGAAAAAGAAAAACAGCAGACCCGAAATCCACAGCACCGCATTAAAAGGATGCAGGTACAACAGTTGCCCGGCTAAAAACTGCAGTGCCGAAATACCGCTCATCACCCTGGTTTTGAGGTTTACCATGAATTTAAATGTGAGCCAGTCGTTATTGATCTGCCAGATCAGGTTGGGCAGGAAAATCAACAAAACGATTCCCCCGGCAGCATAAAGATAGGGCGACTTGAAGTGTTTGCGCAGCGGTGTCAGCAGCAGTCCCACCGCTAACCCGAAACCGAAAAAGAGCATGGAGTGTTTATTCATCAGGCCGATACCCACCACAAGTCCTAAGTAGGGCCACAGTTTCGGGTTATCTTCCTGGATTATGCGCACTAAGATGTAATATCCCAGCACCCAGAACAACGGTTCAAAAGCAGGAAGGCACAGCATATTGCCGGTACGCAGGTAGACCGGCGCGATGATCATTGCAGCGCAGGCCGCCACCTGTGCGAACCGGCCGCCGCCCAAACGTCCGGTTAGCAGCCCGGTAAAAAAAACAGCAGCCGCCCCGCTGAGGGTAGAAAGAATACGCAGCGCGAATAACGACTCACCGAATAAAGTAGTAGACAGGTAGGCAATCCATGGCACTAAAGGCGCATGGTCCACATAACCGAAAGCGAGATGTTGACCGCAGGCGATAAAATACAGTTCATCGGCATGGTAGCCATAGCGGGTCAGGATGGGTAGATGGATCATTATTTTCAGCAGGGCCAGACCGGCAAGAATCGTTAGGTCGTTCCTGTACCAGGGTAAAGAAGCTTCTTTTATTTTTGTCATAGTAATGCGACCTCCTTTTTTGCTCATATTTCGTGAAAATTTGCTAATACAAACTTTTCGGTAAACATGGCCGGGAGTGTGTCCTCCAGGCCCATCATAGGCTGGGTGCGCCGCACCCTTTTCTAATATACGAACCACTTCTTCTAATAGTTCCGGGAAAATCCTTGATTTTTGTGTATCGCTGTGTTATATATTTTTTTTAGCAAGCGGACGGCGTCCGCACCCTATGAATGGCCTGGGAATTGCATCACCGCAAACTTTTAGGGTCTATTTAGTAAAAGGAGGTACAGACCGTTGAAAATAAAAAAATGTTGTCTATTTTGGTTTTTGCTTTTCGGTTTAGCGGCGCTCTGCGCGGGTTCAGGAGCAATTTGAATTTGAAATTTGAGGGTTAGCAATATTTGAAAAACCCGGTTCTTTGTGCTATACTGAAAAATAAGGTAATTATGAGATTATTAGATCATGAAGTATCGGCAATTAAGCGAAGCGTTAACCAGTTTGACCCGGAGGCTGAGTTATACTTATTCGGTTCACGGGTGGACGACAGTAAAAGAGGCGGGGATATCGACCTGCTTGTTATTTCCGGGAAGATTACCCGCGCCGACAGGCGGAAGATTAAATTAAAAATATATGATGAAATCGGCGAACAACGTATAGATATGATCGTCACAGCGAAAATATCTACCCCCTTTCATCGCATCGCCTTATCCGAAGGAATTAAACTATGAGCCACTCCGATTATATACAAGCTCTATTCACTGTGATCGACGAATTCGATGCTGCGCTCTATTGGCTGAAACGCTCCTATAACATCTGCCGCGCCGCCGGGATAAAAGAAAAATATAAAGAAGATGAATTCGATGCCTTTGAAACCTTAACGGGAAGATTTATTAGGCTTAGCGATATGCTAATCCAAAAAGTATTCAGGAGTATCGATAAAGTTGAGTTCGTCAAAGAAGGAACGATGTTGGATGCACTGAACAGGGCACATAAAAGAGGATTGATAGAATCCATAGAGCAAATCCAGGAAATCCGGAAATTAAGAAATGATATTTCCCATGAATACGCTCCCGTGGAATTGAAAGAGTTATTCGACGATACCTTGAGATATACCGAATCGCTATTTGAAATCGTAGACCGCGTGAAAGCATACGCCGGTAATTTCCAGGCCGGGGAAGATACCGCTACTAACGAGGGTAATAACTAATAACAGGTTGAGGTGGGAAAAGGTTACCTAATCGTAAAGT
>JAGLSW010000409.1 GCA_023135565.1 Candidatus Aminicenantota bacterium
AAAAAAAATTTGCGGAATTGCTGTGATTCGTAGGATTTGAAAACATTCATGAAATCAAATAACGCCTCATGTCCCCTCCAAAAAAAGTTCTTCCCAAAAAATTGAAAACAGGGCAGTATTATTGTATAATAAAATTTTATTGATAAATGAATCCCATTTTAATGATGAATAATAAATACGATATAGTGTTCCAAGCTTCAAATATATATCGCTTAAGAAACAGAATATTACAACTTTTTGCAGTTTTTTTATTGATTATATTCGTAATTGTGTGGGTTAGAATCCTTTGGGATTTTTCAAATCAAACGCGGGCCGTTAATCTTATTTCTAAGGCCGAATCTATGATGCCGAAGGATAATATTAAAGCTATACGTATCGCCAAATACGCTTGCGAAATAAGCCAACCCACCATCCCTTTCCGTGTCAAGCAGTCATTATCCGTTATCGCGGAGTCGACTTTAAGACATCTATTTTATAATGTTAATATGCAGCATAAGGGTAATGTGAACTCCGCGGTGTTTTCGCCTTCCGGTAAAATGATAATCACTTCATCGGCTAATACGGTGAAACTCTGGGATTTAAAGGGAAACCTGCTCGCGCAGCTCGAACATAGTGGCGATGTATATTCTGCCGAATTTTCCCATGATAATAAGATGATACTTACTGCTTCACGGGATAAGACCGCTAAATTGTGGGATTTAAGCGGTCAACTCCAGG
This sequence comes from Candidatus Aminicenantota bacterium, assembly GCA_023135565.1. GTDB lineage: Bacteria > Acidobacteriota > Aminicenantia > UBA2199 > UBA2199 > JAGLQA01. The sequence continues at coordinate 718 of JAGLSW010000409.1, forward strand.
TCTCTTTTGTTGGGCATACCGGCGCCGTCACATCAGCCGTATTTTCGCCCGACAGTTCCCGGATACTCACTGCGTCTAATGATGCCTCCGCCAGGCTCTGGGATCTAAGGGGAAATCTTTTAGCAAATTTAAATAAGCATAGTAAAGATGTATTTCTTGGCGTATTTTCGCCGGATGGCTCCCTTGTGCTTACGGCTTCAAGGGACAACACCGCGAAATTGTGGAATTTAGAAGGGGACCTGCTAAAAAAATTCATGGAAAATGCTGAAATCATTGTCTCGGCTCATTTCTCCCCGGGCGGTCCCAGGGTCCTTACTGCCGGATTAGATGGAACAACGAAACTGTGGGGCGTAGGTGGTAATCTTATAAAAAACTTTGGGGAACACACAGTGTCTTCTATCACCGCGGGATTTCCTATTGATAGCAATCGATTTCTCGTCGCTTATTCTGACGGAACAGCGAAATTACGGAATTTGAAAGACCAATCTGAGGTTGAATTTAATGAACACAGCAGCAAAATTACATCAGTCGAATTTTCTCCTAATTCTGCCCGTATCCTAACGGCATCCGACGATAAAACGGCGAAACTCTGGAATTTGAAAGGAAACCTTTTGGCGGACTTCGATAAACATACGGGAAAAGTTATTTGTGCCGTGTTTTCTCCTGATGACAGGTGGATACTTACTGCTTCACGGGATAAGACAGCTAAATTATGGGACTTGCAAGACCAACTTGCTATTAATTTTGACAAGCACTCTGCCCCTGTAAAATCTGCTATATTTTCTCCCGATGGTACTTGCATTCTAACGGCATCTGAAGATAAAACGGCGAAACTCTGGGATTTGAGGGGAAATCTTATCGAAGAATATAAACATAAAGGGGTTGTTGGTTCCGCGGTATTTTCTCCTGATGGAAGCAGGATACTTACCGCATCTAATGATAACACGGCAAAGTTATGGGATTTGAGGGGAAATCTTATCGGAGAATATAAACATCAAGGGATTGTTAGAACCGCGGTATTTTCTCCTGACGGCTCCAGTATTCTTACAATATCTCGTGATAAAACGGCAAAGCTCTGGGATTTAAGGGGAAATCTTATCGAAGAATATAAACATCAAGGGATTATTTGTTCCGCAGTATTTTCTCCTGATGGAAGCAGGATACTCACCGCATCTAATGATAAGACCGTCAAACTTTGGGATTTGCAAGGTGAGATAAAAAGTACCATTAATCATAAATTTGCTGAAGTCAATTCAGCGCTATTTTTCCCTGACGGCAAACGGATTCTTACTATTTCTCAAATGTCGAAAACCTCGGTTTGGAATTTGAATGGTCGTTCTTTATTTCAGTTTAATGACCGGAATAGGAATATCAACTCCGCTAAATTTTCGCCGGATGATACATGCCTCTTAACCACATCGCAGGATAACAGGGCGAAATTATGGGATTTGAATGGAAATCTTTTAGTAAGCTTCGGTAAGCATGAAGCCAACATTCGTTCAGCGGTATTTTCCGAAGATGGGAAATTTATTCTAACAGCCTCACGTGATGGAACTGTAAAATTGTGGGACTTAAAGGGGAATCTTTTAGCCGATTTGAATAAACATAAAGCTCCTGTTAATAGTGCTGTATTTTCGCCTGACGGCACCCGGATTCTCACCGCGTCAAGAGACGGTACCGCTAAACTTTGGTACACCCCGGAAGCGATTATCGACTGGCTTGAGACAACCGATATTCCAAAGTTAACTCAAGAAGAAAAGAAAGAATTGGAGGTTGATTTTTAGGTGCACATGAGGAGTGAGAAAAAATGACTGCAATAATAGAAATAGAAACCTTAAGAACTCGAACCCTGCGAATTCTTGCTGTTTGTTTATTTGCTTCGGTTTTTGTTTCGGTATTTCAAGTCTTTGATGATATTTCGAAACAGTCACGAATTGACAGGCTAACAACCATGGCAAATTCGATGCTGCCGACAGATAATGTCAAAGCTATTCGGTTTGCGGAAGCGGCATACAAGATGAGTTTACCCGGCCCCTCACCTGTTGTTATGCAAACATTGAGCACGGCTGCATATTCGACCCTGGAACGTCCTTTTTATACCACTGTTTTCAAACATGAGTATGCTGTCAATTCTGCTTTATTTTCACCGGATGGACGATTTGTACTAACTGCGTCTGATGACCGCACAGCAAAACTCTGGAAACTTGATGGTGAACTTTTATCTAACTTCGATCTTCATGCAAAAGGTGTTACGAATGCTGTTTTTTCTCCCGACGGTAAAAAAGTACTTACTGCTTCACGGGATAAAATTGCCTTCCTCTGGGATTTTAAAAAAAATCTTTTAGCTTTTTTTCACAAACATAAAGAACAGTTAAGGAGTGCCGTTTTCTCACCCGACGGAACCAGGATTCTCACAACTTCAGATGATCAAACAGCAAAGCTTTGGGATTTAAAAGGAAATCTTATCACTGATTTTATCGGCCATACGTATATAGTATGGAAAGGAGTATTTTCCCCTGACGGGAAAAAAATTCTCACCTGTTCTATGGATAATGTTGTAAGATGCTGGAAGTTAGACGGAACATTTTTGCTTGAATTGAAAGACTTTAATGGCCCCGTATGGAGTGCGGTCTTCTCACCGGACGGAGATAAAATCCTAACAGCATCCGTCGGTAATAACGCAAATATCTGGGATTTAAACGGGAAGCTATTAGTTAATTTCAAGCAGCAAAAAAAATCTGTCAATAGTGCTGTGTTTTCATCAGATGGCAGCCTGATCCTTACGACTTACGATAAAACTGCAAAACTCTGGAATATAAACGGCGATTTGTCAGCCGATTTAAAAGGACATACAGGTGATTTAAATCAGGCTGCCTTTTCCCCAAATGAGCAAAAAATACTTACCGCTTCCAAAGACAAAACAGCAAGACTTTGGGATATGACAGGAAATTTCTTAGCAGAGTTTGTACACGCAGGTAAAGTGGACCCCTTTGTCAAGA
>JAGLSW010000041.1 GCA_023135565.1 Candidatus Aminicenantota bacterium
CCCCCGGCAGGGTCCTGCCGCGCAGCGGCTTATAGGCTTTTTGCTTGAGCTGTCTCAAGCCAGTGCTTTTAGGATTTTAATAGATTTAACGGCATTCTTAACGTTGTGAACGCGGATAATATCGGCCCCGTTCATCATGGCGATCAAATCCGCGCTGATAGTTTCCGTTTCTCTTGCCGCCGGTTCGTTTTCGCCGCTGATATGCCCTAAGAAGGATTTGCGGGAAATCCCCATCAATATTGGCGCTTCGAACTCTTTAAGCTCCTTCAATCGCTTGATGATCTCTATATTGTCTTCATGTCTCTTACCGAACCCGATACCCGGATCGATGATTATTTTTTCTTTTTTAATCCCTTTTGCAAGGGCGATATCGATGTTGACATGGAAATAGCCTTTGATTTCAGCGATCACATCCGCATAGAATGGGTCTTTTTGCATATTTTCAGGGGTGCCTTTGATATGCATCAGGATGACCGGTACATCTAATTTGGCAACGGTTTCAGCCATGCGTTCACAGAATCTGAGGGCTGAAATATCGTTAATAATGTCTGCGCCTGCTTCTAATACTGCATCGCGGGCCACCCTTTCTTTGTAAGTGTCTAGCGAAACAATGGTCTCGAATCTATCCTTGATTTTTTCTATAATGGGGAATACCCTATCCATTTCTTCATCGATGCTCACCTTTTTGGCCCCGGGGCGTGAACTTTCGCCACCTACGTCGATGATTTGGGCGCCGTTAGAGATCATTCTTTCGGTATGTTTTAAGGCGGAGTCGATTTCGAGGAATTGCCCCCCGTCCGAAAAAGAGTCCGGGGTCACGTTCAGAACGCCCATCACTACCGGCTCTTCAAGTTCGATAAATTTGTTCCTGAGGTAGAGTTTCATGCTTATCTAGCTCCGCTAATTAAGCCTTTTGTAAGGCTTCACTTGCTTTACCCCGGAACCCCGGGGCAGTTCTCTAAATTTTTTCCAAATCGCTCTCTTCTATCCAGCCGGCGATCTCTTTGGAAGCCGACACCTGCAGCCAATCCCGGCTCTTGTCGATTATTTTTACTTTAAGACCCGGGTTCACCTTAAAAAGTATGGTATTGGACTCACCCGGCCCGCTGCGCAGGGTGGAGTCTGTTTTTACGATAACGGCGGTATCTCTTAAATTTTGTTTTTTTACCCGGTAGACGTGGTAGCTGAAAAACAAAATGGCGATAATGAGCGAGAAAGAAACTCCGTAGATGAGGAACCGGCTTTTCCCTTTTTTTATTAACAAGAAAATAAAGAGATTAAGGATAAAGATAGAGAGCAGCAGTAGGATCGAGACAAAGTCGATAGAGAACAGGGTTTCGGTTTTTTTTATCACGCCGCTGATAAAATCGGATTTTTCCGCTTCGATTTGGTCGTTGAATTTTTTATTTACGATCCCGATATTTTTTTGGATGGAAGGCTCGAAAGGTTTTAGTCTTTCGGCTCTCAGGTAGTATATTTTAGCTTTTACGAAATCCTTTGTTTTATAATAGCAGTTACCTATATTGTAGAAAAGTTTCCAGTGGCCTCCTTTTTTTTCGGCTTCTAAAAAAATCCCCAGGGCTTCGTTGTATCGGCCTTCTTCGTACAGGCTGCCGGCAGTATCGAAATCCTGCCGGAAGGAATTTTCTGCCGGTAGGTTTATGTAGAGAAAGGGCAGCATCAGCAAAAGGCAAAGGAGTCGCACACGAAAGATTTTTTTTGTTTGCATGGCTTTTTTATAACATGGTTTTGCCCTCTTTGTCAACCGGAAATTGTAAAATTAGCAATTAGCATTGTAAAATTAGCATCCGACAACAACAGCCTTTGTCGGGATTTAAATGCGGGGCATTGATTGCAAAAATTTACAATGTTCAATCTTCAATGAGAATTCGATTCGCTGCGCTCACATCTTCAAAAAAAAACGGCAGGGGGATTACAGCCCCCAGCACCAGCATTCAGTCCCAGAGAAAAAATTGGCACTATACCGACTCAACTTCATGATGTACCGGTTTAAGATGGCTGACTATTTATTATCAAAAAATAATTTTTATTTACTGTTGACGGGTTCAGGAAGTCGAGATATATTTTTTTAGCCCCAATTAAGTAAAAAAATTTTGAGTCCTCAGACAATCTATAAACTCGCTTTACGTCTCGCCCGTGGTCAACGTAGAGAAAACAAGCCGGGCGTTATTGCCCAATTTCTTTTACCGGCGTTTTTTCAAGACCATGGTTAGTGTTGCCGGTGATCTCCGCCGTCCTGGGTGGGTGGGGCGGCATTGTTTTTAGCCTGTCCCCTTTCCGGCACATCCCACGCAATTTTATCGTTGACAGAAAGAATTCTTTGAGAAAGGAACACTAGCCTTTGAGCGGCAGACAAAATCTAAGGATAACTGATCAACGACAACTATAACTCCCGGTTTTCCGTAACATTGTAACATTCGCACGCACCGAGCTCGCTTTTTTCTTTTTTTTCGAAGTCTTTTACATACTTTTATTTTATCTTTCTCGTGAGGTGTTTTTTTTCAAATTGAATATAAAACTGCGAGAGCCGTTACAAGTGTAAATAAAATTATTAGAATAACTTCAGGTTTTGGAATCCCCTTAATCCATTGATTGGATTTTTGGTCGTAAGTTAATATATTTGAAATAATCCCAATAGATAGGATAACAATAATTGAAAGAAAAAATTTTAGACAACACAAGATTTTTTTTGTTTTTTCAAAAAATTTTAATACACGTTTTGAATACCCAGTTTCTTTTGGTTTTTTTATTGTTTCTATTTCCTTAATGGTAATCCTCAATAATCCCTCATAAACACCATAAATATTTTTTCTAGAAATTGCATCACGCAACCTCTTCCAGTATTTCTTCTCAAGTAATTGCCCATTTCTCTCTCTATCAAGTACAGATTGACCATCTCCTAATAAAATTTGAGTCACCTTTTCGATTTTAAAAAAAAGAAACACCCCTGTAAGCCCAGTAAAAGTAAGTATAATAGAAATCATATCGCTTGACATTTCTTGCTCCTCATTTTATTATTAGATAATAATGTAGCAAAAATCTTTAACTTTGTCAACACCATGAACATTATTAATTTTTTTATTTTTTTTCAACTATTTTTATAAATTTTATAATTTTACCCGCTGCCGGTAAAAAAGTTGCTCCGCCGCTGAGTGAAGAAAAGTCAACAAAAGTTAAACCCTGTTTTTTCCGGTTTTGGATAAAAACAAGGGGTGCCAAATAGGTGCCAAATATTTTACAAATTACGCCCATTTATGGCGATTTATAGCGATAACCAGTTTTTGAGAAAATACCGTAAAACTATCATTATAAAAGACTTTTCAGCTTATAACGGGGGTCTTGAAAGATAGCCGGAAAAGGCATCCGACTAACTTCTAATCAGTATGCTGGATTTTATGTCAGAATGATAATATTTTGTTTACATAATGCTGGGACGTTGTGCGTCCACTATCCGGGTTAAGCCTGGTTAAAACATTCCTGGGGCAGGCTGGTAACGCATTCGGTCGAGTCCCACAGATGAAAACAAATTAGTTTATAAATAAACCTTAGTGTAATATTATTTCCGTTTCGTAAGATGACTCCTTTGGCTGCCGATCCGTAACTATTCAGTCCCGGGAAAAAATAGGCAAAAACTTCGGCCACAGACGGACACAGACTAAACACAGACAAAAATTGTCTTGTGCTTGTCTCGTGAAAGTCTCGTGGCAAATTATTAAGTTTCCCGAAACTGAACAATTACGCCGCCCCCCCTTGAGATTAAATTAATTTTATGTTACTATTACTTTATCAAGGAGGTTTTAAATGGAATTTTCTACAATCATATCGTTGTTTGCATTGTTAATTTCATTTTTCATTTTTGTTAAAAATTATTTAAAGCCTTTTAGGCTCTTCGCTCGCACAGGGAAGATTATATATTGGGCAGATCGTAAAGATCATTTTAATGTTGATATTCTAATCATATTGTGTAATTTGGGAATAAAAAAGGGGCTTATTGAGAATATATCGCTTAAAATAAAAAATGGAAACACCTATGTAACAATCAAGGAACCGGATGTTTTCTACAAAGTTAACGAAAATAGAGTTCAAAAAGTGGATAGTTATTGGAGTATGTTTCTTTTGTCTGGTAACGAAGAATTTTCTAAAATGATCGGTTTTAAGAGTTCAGTAAAAATTGATTCAATCGAAGAAGGAAAAAAAGAAGTAGAGTTAAATATTGTTTACAGAAAAAAGCTAACAAGTTCTCGTACATTAAATCATCCCATGACTTTTTCTATAAAAAATTTTCGCAGAAAAACAGCAAGAGCAAGGGCAAACTTGAGGGTACCAAAAAAACGTGCCGCATACCCGAAAGGTTTTTTTTATTATAATCCAATCATCATGTAAATCTGCAGACTGGTCAAGGGACATATAGCCATGTGCTTCCAGATGTTAAAATTACCTTGCTGGATGCTTCCCGGATGGCTTCCAAAAACAGAATTATATAATTGACTGTGTTGGTGAGTGTGTCACCTAATGGTGCATTTCAATAAATTTAATCCAAATAATTGGAGTAATCCACTACCGCCAAATTCGGCGAAACAACACACTATAACTCAATTAACTGGCTTGATGCGCTTCTTAAAAAAAGTTTGCTTTCTCTTGTAAACGGGTTTAGAAGCAAAAGCGCTCTTGCCT
>JAGLSW010000410.1 GCA_023135565.1 Candidatus Aminicenantota bacterium
CCAAACTTTTGAAAAAGTTTGATCAAAACTTTTGTTAAAAAATCAAAAGCGCTCACACGCTGCTCCCTGCGTTATATGTCTTATTCGCCCTATTCGCCCTATGCTTTTTTTCTATATCTTGCCCTCGTGGCGGGGCTGGCGCTGGCGCTAAGAATAGCCTAAATTGGCAAACCAGCCTTTGATTTTCTTGAGGGGGTAGAGAACAAAGCCGTCGAAAATCAACGAAACACGCACCATGGGCGCTAAAAGCCGGAAACGAGTCATCATCTTCCAAACAATCATCTTATGACTGGGTGGGCAGCCTTTAATTATTACGGTCTTTTTGGCTCCTACCTGGGAGGCAGTGGCGCAATCCCCTATCAAAAGCGCCTTCTTAGCCACTATAGGTTTTTTTACTTTGCCGATAATTACATCTATTTTGGGGAATTTTTTCAGCAGCCGGGGCTTCTTGTCTTTGATCATATGCAGCCAGTCTAAGAAAATTCCCTGGCAGCCGCCGTAACAATAAGGCACACCCACATGAATTTTAAACTTACAGGGGAACTTTTCCACCGGGATAAAACCGAAATCTAATTTTTTACAAATCTTCCGGCCTTTCTTAATAGGGAAATCACCCAGGATTTCGATTTCATCTATAGACGACGGCCCGTAGTCCCGTGAGGCTGCTTCGCGGATGTGAACGATTTCATCCGGGTCTAAACCCAGCAAATGGGCGCACACTATATCGTGGGCCACGGCATTGTTGGAAACCGCGATCACTCCCATATCGGCGCCGGGTTGGGTCATCTGGCAGCCGCCGAAAGCAAACCGGATGCCGTCGGTGACGATCAGGTCCGGGTTCGCCGCTTCCAGGATATCGACGATTTTGGCCGGTAGGTGGCAATTGTGGTTGTCTAACCGTTCTTTGCTGTCGATGGTGCCGATATTTAATTTCAAAGCGCCCGAATACGCAAAGGTCAGCACGTTGGTCTTGAGTTTCGGGGCGAATATGAGAAAATCCCGTTCCGCCATCTCGGCGGCTATGGAAATATGCCGGTGAATCTTGCCTTTTTCTAAAACGGCAATCCGCCGCCGCCGCTCTTCCATGGCACGCAGTTTGACGCCGTATTTTTTCTTAAGCGGCCGGTAACCGGCGCCGCGAAATTGCCCGGCTGTAGTGATACCCAGTCCCGATTTTTCGACGATGTCGATTTTTTCCACATCCTGGCCGTGCTTTTGCACGATTCTCAGGATGCCTTCTACCACCTCTTTCCGGGTGTAGCCTTCAGTGGCTACTTTGGCATGAGCCATTACTAAGTTGGGTTTGATCACTACTTTCCCGGAAATAGGTTTAGTCAAAATCTTTTCCTGCAGCGCCTTTTCCAGTACTGCGGTAATCTTATCGGCGTCGTAACTATCACAAGCGCCTAAATATACACGGTATTTTTTCATTTTTTAACTCCTTGCCCCCCAAAAAACTTCTGTTAAGCGCAGCGTCACGGCCCATTCCCCAGCGCCGGGCAATGGGCACAAACGTTTGCTAAATAGAAGTTTTGTTCAAACTTTTTCAAAAG
>JAGLSW010000411.1 GCA_023135565.1 Candidatus Aminicenantota bacterium
CCGTTGAAAGTTTCAATTTTTGTTCGTTCATTTTCTTAGTACCTCCAGATTGTTATATATAGTATAATATTATTATTTTGTCAACAATGTTAAAAATTAATATTTATTTCTTTTATTGTTGTTTGCTTTGGCTCAGTTTCCAAACTCCCGGTATTTCTTCCAGGCCCTCCCCTACCCCGGTACTTTTCCGGGAAAATATGTTCTGCCCTTATAGTCCTATCCAAAAAAAATTAAAAAATAACCGTTTTATCCGTTTTAATGGTTGCAAAAAAGGATATTATATGCAATAATTACAGCGGATGACCAGGGATTATAGGCTCCGGCCTTTTACTATTTTTCGGTCTTATGACCACCACACTTTCCAGTTGATTATCGTTCAGTTTCCTATTAAAATACCGGAGATCTGCGGTATTTCTTTTGTTTGGGGAAGCCGGTGTTAAAATGAACAAAGTCGATTTTGGAAAAAGACTAAGAAAACTGCGATTACTCTTTAAAGATTCGCAGAAGAAATTAGCCCGAAAATTGCATATCGATGAAAGCACCCTTTCCAAATATGAAAACGGGCTGAGAACCCCGGACGCAGTTTTTCTTGCCGGGGCCAGGAATGCCACTTCCGTAAATCTAAATTGGTTGATCAGCGGCCAGGGAGAAATGTTTACGGCTTATGATGAAAACTTAAAGGACAGGTTGGCGGTGACAAAAGAGTTAAGAGATCATGTCAGAGCGATGGAAAAGTTACTGCAAAAATTCCACCGCCTGTATTAGCTCCCCGGCGCAGGATTCGCTTCTGTACGCGCCCCGGCTCACCCCAACTCAAAAAGCATCGAGGGATTATTCAAGGCCAGGACTTCTGCTCTCCCCTACCCTCGATCAACATGACCAGGATATATTTCAAAAGCGTGGTCTTGCCTGAACCGGGATCGCCTGGAGTTACTTGCTTACTCGCTCTCTCAGGGTTTTCCCGGCTTTAAACGCGGGATAATTCTTAGCAGGAATCGTTATACTCCATCCTATCGCTGCTCTATTCCCTCAAGGGTCTCCTTAACGTGGGACTTCGGGTTCTCAACCTGGATGAAAATATCCCCCAAAAGAGCAGGTGTTATATTTTTGACTTTATACCCTTTAGCCTGTAAGATTTCTTTGATTTCCGGCAGTATGTCGATGGCCGGAACGCAGTATTCCCGGTAAACATAATCGACCATTATCCTGAAAAAAGGAGAACGGTCTAAGAAATCGAATCGGTACATGGTTTCTTCAAAACTCTTCATATAATCCTTATCGATATCGAAACTCACATAAATACTGGTTTCAGAAGCCAATTCCCTCTCCTGTAACCTGTCGTAAATTTCAACGAATTCTCTAAAATCGTCTTTTTCGGCCAGTTCTTCGAACAGTATATCGAAAATTTTATGAATCGCCCTTACTTTCTTTAATTTAAAGGCAATAGCGATTTTTTTTATCTGCACCTGGGTAATATCGTTTAAAGACCAGCCAACGATATTCGGTTTTCGTTTTACCATGATGAACGCTCCATACATGTATGATAATACAAGATAGAAAAAAAGTCAACAATAAAGCCTATGTTTTCACTATAACAAGAGCGAATTATCAACATTATAAATAACAGAATAAAAAAAACGACACTTATCAAGTAAACACTTGACAAATAACAAGACAAGTGGTATAAAAACCTATGAAAAATTTCTACTGGAAAAGAAGGTTGTCCCAGGTGACGACAAAAAGAGGGAACTGCTATTAAAAGGAGTTGTAGATGATAATAAGAAAAGCTGATAAAAATAGACGAAGAATTTTCCATTTCGACATCCGGGAAATTCTTTGCAATTTTTTTGATAAAGAGAGCCCGGAGGCTCAAATATTCTATATAAAACAAAAAATTCGCGAATTGATAATCGTTGAAGGGAACAAAAATTTAGGCCCCATCAACAAGGTGAAATGTCGTTACTTGCTAAAATGGAGAAATTTGGGATTCGTTTTAAACGGATTACTATACCAGGCCGAGAAAGAACAGGAGTGCTAATACCCCTAAATTAATGGATTAGCTTGCCTTATGAGTTATTTAGATATTCTCGAAATCTTAGATGCCGTCATATCCAGCGATATAAAAAACCTGGATAATAAGCATACCTCCCGGCAAAATTTAAGAGCATTTTACCAGGGCAAAATATTAACTCTTAGGGAAATTAAGGCGTTCATCGAGATACTCAAAGATATAGAAGATCCAGCTTATCTAAAAGATATTTTGGACCGCCTTAGAGCACACGAAGTGGACATCCGGGAATTGTTTCAACCCACGGCATTAGAAGTTTTTCAATAAGAAATCGTCCCGGGAGTAGGGGAGAGCAAGAAAAACGGTTATCTTGAGTCCCAAAAAAGCGAAATCTAAACCGGAACAGCGGCCACAACAACGCAAAACAGGAGAAATCGCGCAAAAAAGACAAAAAAAACACGGAAAATCAAAAAAACTATTGAAAAAAAAAAAATTTGTATTATAATGAATATTGAATTTTTTCCGGGAGGTAAAAAATGACGGAAACAGAAAAGTTGTTCAACTACAGGTCGGGCGATGTAGCCAAACTATTAGGAATAAGCAAGTCGAAGGTTTTGGACCTGGTGACTAAAGACAAATTAAAATATGAAGAACAAACCGAAGGGCAGCAGTATGTATTCAGACCGAAAAACATCGAAGCATATTTAAAAACTTTAAGAGAAAAAGGGAAAACAGAGGTGAGAATCATATCCCTCTTGAATATAAAAGGAGGAGTAGGAAAATCTTCCCTGGTCATTTTCTTAGCAACCATATTAAGAAAAATGGGATTTTCCGTGTTAGTCGTAGACATCGACAAACAGTGTAATGTGACGGAATTTATCCTGGGGGACAAAGCCCCTACCAGCAAACAACCCTATATAAAAAACATATTCCGGCAGGATGACTTATCGATAGAGGAGATAATATACCGGGGCCGGGACGGTTTGGATATAATTCCCGCAAATATAAACCTGGCCCGCATCGAGACCGTAGACCTCGGTGACTTCACATTATTCGACGATTATGTAAAAGAGAACCTGCTGCATAAGTACGATTATGTCCTGATCGACAACCCTACATCCCTTAACGATATGGTAAAAGCAGTATTGATATCCACGGACTATGTCATTCCCGCGGTAATCCCGGCCCGCTGGTCTTTAGACGGCTTCGATTTCCTGGAAGAGACCATAAACACCTTAAACAGGCAGTATAAAATGAGAAGGGAAACCATGATCCTGGGCACCATATGCAACATGTTAACCGTGAAAAAAAGCAGGAAACATATGAAAAAAAACGAACAAGCCCTGATGATGTTAAAAGATAGCGGCGAAGTGCCTTACGACTTTGAAACCGCCGTACCCAACACCACCAGCTACGCCCAGGTTATAGAGAACGAAGAGAGCATATTGGAAGCAAACATCGAAACGAAGTACAAGAAAATTTTAGTCGATCTGGCCTTCGAGATAATCGAAAGGATACACGATATAGAAAAAGAACTGAGGAAAAAACCGGCCTAACAAGGAGTAAAAAATGGGAAAACTAACCGCTGAAGAAATGTTGGCAAATATGAGACAACGGAAAGGAAAAAGGGGCGGACCAACACTCTCCGATATAGAAGCAGTAGAAATCCCCTTAGATAAAATCAGGATAGAGAAGCAGGTAAGAAAGAACCTGGATAAAGAAAAGATACAAGAACTTGCCCAATCCATGATCGGTGAAGGCTTGATCGAGCCGGTTATCGTAGAAGTGAGCGGTGAAGAATATATCCTGACCATCGGGGAGAGAAGGGTAAGGGCCGCCCAGCTTCTCGGCTGGAAGATGATACCCGCCATCATCAAAGCAAAAAGTAACAAAAGCCGGGTAGTACTTCAATTGATAGAAAATATCCAGAGAGAAGATCTCCATCCTATAGAAATTGCGCTGGCTATCGGCGAGATAAAAGAAGAGACCGGCATGACACAAATCGAACTGGCGGATAAAATCGGGAAGAATAAATCCTACATATCGAAGATATTTTCGATCCTGGATTTAACCGGCAAGGTAAAACCTGAAGAGCTTTACCTCGTACCTTTAGAGGTACTGTATTTATTATCCATGAAAATAAAGGAAAAATATTTCAGAAAAGTCCTTGAAAAAGCGAAAGCCGGGGCCACGGTAAAGCAGGTGCAGGAGATGATAGCCGGCGAAGAGACCAGGGAGCGCACCGGGCAGAAAGGCCGGATCAAAAAGGAACCGCCCATAAAGTTAAAAGCAGTGGTGGGCGACAAGGATCTAAATATAAAGATCGATATCGGCAAGAATATGGCCGCCCGGTTAGAGCCGCACCAGAAGAAAGATTTAGTGCAGCGGATTGAAGAAATAACGAAACAGTTACCGGGGTTATTTTCCGGTAGCGCCCGGATTGGGGTAAATGTAACGATGGAGGTAAAAAAGGAGAGGAAAAAAGAGAAGGATAGTAAGTAAGGCCGTGATCAAAAAAGCTCCAAAAGCATCGGGAAAAAACCCGGCATCCTCTTATAGAGGCTGTTTCGGGGAAAATGTTTCGACGTCGAAACTCCACAGGAGTGGGGTAGGGCTATAAAAAATTTGCTTTTATAACAAAATTTCACGCCTTAGTAATGAAAATTGGTCGCAGGCGGCAATTTCGAAATAAATAAAAATGCTCCCGGCAGCATCGTTAATCCGGTAGCAAAGATTCCCATTGATACAACAGCGGGTAGTGGGATTTATAAAAATTCTTGCCGCAGGGAATACAGCGGAAATAATTATCCAACCTCTGGCCATCAGCCATCTCCTTGCCCTGCCTATAATCGAGCAAGTCACCGCACTCAGGGCACTTACGCTTAAATCCTCCCGGCAGCGCCTTTTTCCTGTCGATTCCCTTTTTTCTCACAGCTCTGCTCCGCAGCGCATTCACATCCGGAAGCACACTCAATTGTTCTATACTCTCGATCCTGACCGTTAACCCGTCTTTGAGTTTCTTCTTTTTATCTGTACTATTCAGCAAAGGTTCAATATAAGCCGGGCAATTTTTCCAGGCGCCTCTCAAAGTTTCCAGCCAACCGATGAATTTCATTTTGAAGTTATTATTTTTTTTAATCGTAGAACCTAACTGCTTCTTTAAGCCGTTCTCACCGAAAAAGGGAACAAAAAGCTCAGCGCTCTCATCTCCCTCTTTCTTATTAAGCCAGAGGCTGTAAGTCCTATAATTAAGCCATAAATAAAGATTCATCACCGCCGGTTTATCCTTGATTTTAATGATAACATCCAGGTCGTAAGGGATTTTATGCTTCACCACCGTGTTAAAAAAATCCTCACTTAACTCGATAAATTGTTGAAATAGGTATTCCTTTTTTATATCGATATTCATATCTTTGGCTTTATTCTTAAGTGTGGGATCAAAAATAACCATCCAATCCTTAACGATATTCATATTCTTTCCGATCTGGAGAGTCTCTTCCGAAATCCACCAGGTCCATTTGGTATGAAAAACCCGCAGAAACCTTTCATACCATTCCTGGTAGTTAATCTTAGAATGACCCAACTCAAAGGTATTTAAAAAATCGTAAATGGTCGGATTTTCGATTCTTTTGGACCCCCCTTCCAGCGCTTTTCTAATCAACCATAGTATGACCAGGATATCCCTGCCATAGGGGATACCATACAACTTAGAACCCATCATCTCCATATTAAATTTTCCCGAACTCAAGAAATGGTAAAAATCATCAGGTTTTTTTGCCGGCAATGGACACCCGGCCAGCGGTAAAAACATAAAGTCGATAAAAGACTTAATCTTTTTTTTTATATCTGCCATAGTAACTCCAGGCGAGTATTATAAAGTATCAAAAACAAAAAGTCAAGCAAAAACAAAACAGTTGATATAAAAGGGTTTTGAGAACAAAAAAACAAGAGAAAAAAATCAAGTAGCAAAAAAAGCGGGTCATGAGGCGCCTTTTTCTTTTAGGTTTCCCTTACCGGGGAGTTTTCCACTAACAAAACGGGCCAAACATCGTTAATCCGGTAGCAAAAAACAACAAGACTCGACACTGCAATCAAGCAATAGCGACAGTAAGAAGAGTTTCCCCATCGTTAATCCGGTAGCATAAAAATACAAGATGTCGTTAATCCGGCAGCAAAAAAAAGTTTTCCACAATCGAACAAACTATCGTTAAACCGGTAGCAGAAAATCGAGAAGCCGGGGCAAAAGAATCAAGTAATAAGGGCAAAAAAAGGGAATTGCTATCGTTATTCCGGTAGCAAAAAAAGCCATTTTCTCACAAAAAAACCGGGGTTGTTAACACGGTAGTAAAAAAAAACAATAGATCAAAATGACAAAACCCTGCAATAGCGGGCAGAATGAGGGCGACGCTATCGTCAACACGGCAACAAGAAGGATTCTTCCCGGTGAGGAAACGTTATCGTTAATCCGGTAGCAATTAATCGAAGAATAGCACTAAATAAATTATGAAATAATGGCGCTAAAGAGAATAACCCTGCCGTTAATCCGGTAGCAAAAAAAGCAGGTATCCGGTTACTTTCCCGGTAAAATAAGGTTTTCCTTAAAAAATTGGGGCTATCGTCAATCCGGTAGCAAAAAAACACCGGTTGAGAACAAAAAACTCCGGCAATAACGGCAAAAAAGAGAGATTGACTATCGTTAATCCGGCAGCAAAAATAGTTTTCCACAATAAGAGCAAAAAATATCGTCAATCCGGTAGCTAATCCGTAAAATAATGTGGAAAAGTATTAAAAGGGAACAAGTATCGTTAATGTAGTAGCAAAACAACGCACCCTAAAGAAAAGAGAATGCTGCAATAAAAACAAAAACGGGGGAAATCATATCGTTAAACCGGTAGCATAAAAAGAGAATACAAAAAGAGAGAAAAGGCCGCAAAAAAAAAGTTTTCCACAAAAGTGGAAAAAGCTATCGTTAATCCGGTATTCAAGCTTATCGTTAATCTGGTAGCAGCTATATCGTCAATGTAGTAGCACTAATCTATTATATATATAAAACATAATCTAGTAAGATAGATATAATCTAATACCCTAAAAATAAAGAAAAATCAATTCCCCAACCAAAAAATTACAAAATAAAGAAAAAACAGGGAGACCACCAAACGCAAAAAAATAAATTACTTCTCATCGTCCAGTAAGCGGACGGCTTTCTTTTTGAGATGTTAATTTTATTTTCCACGAGTCACCGGGTGAGAAGGCAGAGCCGGGTGAATGATAAAGTGTTCCAGGAGCAAATATACAAAATAAGGCAGGCTTATTTGAAAGAAACCGCGGGGAAACTTGAAACATATAGTAGGGATATGAGATACCTTGAGAACAATGTGGCAAAATATCCGAACAGTAACTACTGGAAAAGAAGGTTGTCCCAGGTGACGACAAATTACGAAAAGTTTATCACTGAGCGTGACAGATTTCTTAAAGAGAAACCGGCGCACCCGGAAGAGTGGATCAAGGTACAATCGGCAGTGTTGGGATTAGAAATAAAAGAGTCATCTCAGCAGGGTGAAGATATTATTTCAGTTAAGTCTGCCCTGAAGGAGTTATGGGGGTTGAATGAAATTACGACAGAAAAAATGATAGGCATTATCGTTACCATGGCTGTCGAATTATCTATTTTTCTGCTCGCTTTTTTAGCAGCCGGTGGAAATAGGCAGAGTGAAAAAAAAACAGAAATTGTTATGGAAAGATCGCAGGGTAGGGGAGACCTGTTGGGCAGCCTTATTTCTGAATTTGGAGAAGAACTTGTGGGTAAGTTTCTTTTATGCAGCAGGGATTATTTCGCGAAGGCGGGAAAACTTCTCCCGATGAAAAACGTTGCAAAAAATTTAAGACCGGTCAAACTATTTTTAAAAGACCTTGAGCGGGGAAGACTGGAGGAATTGTTCCGGTAATAAAACGTATTGGCGGCTGCACTGCAATTCCGGAGACTGGCCTGATGGAACCGCCTTGAGCATTTTTTTATTTTTGGTAGAAATATTTTAATTTTTTGAAGATTTTCGTAAAAGACCCATGATTTCACAACAATTGTATTTATAACTGGTCCGGGAATGTCCCAAAATAGCCCGAAAAAACGCCCTGGTTGCCCCAGGATCGCTTTTTATTTAAAATATGACGTTCGGTATGGCTTTGCTCCCAGGGGCGTCCGTTTGTTTCCCTGTTAAAGCCGCGCATCTGGATAATTGGTTTTTGAAACCGGCAATAATTTGTACCGGGAAATTGTGACAAAATTTGTCAACAATATTACAAAATTTTGTCAACTATGGCTGCCCCCATGATATGGTCTAAACCTAAAAGCATTGATAACAAATGAGTTTCACATATCGCACTTTTGCTATTTAGTTGGCAGTAAAATTGCTATGAGAAAAATGAGGTTATCATGAAAGTACACGATCAAATGCAAATAACGATAAGAATGCAATCACCGGTCATTAGCAGCTACTACAGGGACAAAAGTGTTTTCCGCACAAAGAATTATGCTGCTGAAAGAGCGGCAGAGATTTACCCCTATATAAGAGAATTCACCCTGAACTCTTTAAGAGGAAAATTTCAAAAAGAAGAGATTCAATTATTGACAAAAATTTTTAGTTTACAGAGAGAACCGGGTTTTATGACCTCTGTGGAAATTTTTTCAGGAAAAATCGAGGAAACGGCCACTCTCATGAATTTAAAGGACGATGAGAAGGAAATGCTCCAAAATATCCTATCTAAAATCCGGGAATTGGATGTCTATCAAGTTGTGGTTTTTTCGGAATGGCTTGTAACTTTTTTAGCCTTTAGTGCAACCTATAAAGGAATAAAAAAAATCAGTTTTAATGATTATGTGAAAAAGCTGTTATAATTCGGCGTAAATTAATTTAAGATGACGTTCTGAATACGCT
The DNA here is from genome assembly GCA_023135565.1 of Candidatus Aminicenantota bacterium. Classification (GTDB taxonomy): domain Bacteria; phylum Acidobacteriota; class Aminicenantia; order UBA2199; family UBA2199; genus JAGLQA01. Next base: position 8,941 of record JAGLSW010000411.1, read on the forward strand.
TCCGAGTACAAAAAAACCATACTGATCACAATACTCCAATTTCTTTCACTTCCCGCCACCTTCGCCATCTACAAGAATAAAATTTTTTGTACCCATTCAAAGCCACGCACCTGGGATTTTTGGGGGGCTGAGTCCTGCTAAAACTGCTTTTGTGGTTTCCCGGCTCCCCGGCTTTTTTATTCTGCCTCGGACGAAAGGGATTTTTTCTCATTTTTGCGTTTCTCGTGCGCTATTATTATGTATAGTCATAGTTTATCTGAATACTCAAAAATTTTTTTACTTATTTGGGGCTTAAAAAACGATATTACGGCTTCCTGAACCCGTCAACAGTAAATAAAAATTTTTTTTGATAAATTGATTTTTCGTCACTCCGCCGCCGCCAGCTTTGACGAAAAAAAGCGAAGGGCAGGCGGCGGCGGAGCAATAAAAAAATTATGTCAAAAAAAATTTTTACGCAGGCAAAAAAAAACGCTGCCTGCGCTGTTGACTGAACCAGGAAGGCCGCAATTTTTTCCAGTTAAGCCCCAAATAAGGAAAAAAATTTTGATGGGGGGGATCGAATACAGGACGCCTGCCGGGGAACGGGCGATCCTGAACAGCGACCACCTGGCAGCCGGGAGACTGTAAAAAAATCACTTGCCGGGAATCGTCGATGCCGGACAACAACCGCCGAGCAGCCGGGAGACCGAAAAAAAAAAACAGCGCAGCAGCCCCAAACACCCGCAGCCTAACCACTGATCAAACCGCTGCCGCCCCCAACGGCTACACCAATCCTAAAACCCATAAACCCAAAAATCCATAAAAAACAAACCTTTCACACCTCGCAAGGATTAACCGGCAAAGAAAACCGCAAGAATAAAAGCACCCTGAATATAAGTGACAATATTTGTCACTTTTTTTGACAAATTTTGTCGTCCCGAAACCCTTTACTGATGCGGTTATAGGGCAGTGTTTTTGTTGGTTTTTTGGTGTTTTGCCAATTTTTGTCAACCCTTGTGGTCGGCTGTTTTTTGGTTGTGATTAAAAGTGCGAAAACGCCCTATACGCAAGGGCCTTTTGTATCGCAAGTCTGCGAGGTTGGCACAGGAATTGCTATAGTATTACAGGAGGTACAACATGTTTGATGATAACAATAAGGTGACTCAATTGAGTCTTTTTGACAAATTCGATAACGTTGTGGTCAATCCTGTAGCAATAGACAATGAGTTAGCTATAGCAAAGGATGACCAGCTTTTTTGTGAAGAAATTCAAAAAGAATTTAATTTAGCTATCGAGAACGCGAGAGAATTTCAAGCCCTCTTTGATGGATTTCAAATCACAAGGCGTCCAACAGATCTCTTACATCTTAAAACCTGTTTATATGTCCCAAACGAAGATTTTAAAGGAAAAATCGAGGAACTAAAGAAAACGTTTATCCGGCAAATTTTCTACTACTTTGCCAACAAGTACTATTTAAAAGAAATCGATTTGACCCACCTTGCAGAGAATGACAACCTTGATACTAAAATGGTTTTTGAAAGGATTCTATCGGAATTCGGAGACCTGATAAATTACAGCGAATCGCGATTGAAAAAGGATTATAAAACACAATTTTGCGCAATTTGGACATCCGAACCGGATTTGGTCCCTACATTGAAAAACAACCGCGTTATCGTTCCTCATGCGTTTTATTATGAATTATGGTCCCGTGGAAGCTCTATAACACATACTCAGGAAGAATATCTTGATCTTTTTATTAGGGCAATTTCCTTTTTTGAAACCGGAAGCAACCAACCCTTAGAATTAACCTTGCCTGATACAGGTATTGGCAGTACCGTCGATTTTTCAAAGCCTTATCATTTGAATTTAAAAAAAATTAACGGTGTCAAGTTCTTCAAAAATGGACGGGTTGATTTGATTTTTGATTCTGCCGAATCAGCCCGCGAATTTTTCCATATGTTCGATATGGCGAATCCCATCGACAACAGGAGGTAAAATCATGAAATATGAAAGTCATAACATTACGGTCCCCCAGGAAAGGAGAGAAGATATAAATAATAAAATCCTGGCGATTATCGACGGCAAAGCAGTAAACCACGACATCACGGAGGGAGATATTTTTAATAGTTTTACCGGTAAAGGCGGTTTGCATGGTCTGGACTTCGATAATTTCGATAACTATCACCAATTCTCAGAAGCAAAAAAAGGACACGAAAAGGGCCAATTTTTCACCCCCGCTGAAATCTGCCGCGATATGGTCCAACTTGTAAAACCGGGCATCAGCGATCTAATTTGCGATCCCACTTGCGGCAGTGGAAACTTTTTCAATTATCTGCCGGTAGAACAAAATTGCTACGGCTGCGAACTGGACCCGGCAGCCGCAAAAGTCGCAAAACACCTCTACCCGGACGCCAATATTATCAAGAAAGATATCCAGGATTATAACCCCGGCGTGAATTTCGATTACATTTTTGGTAATCCCCCGTTCAACCTGAAATTAGGGGTTTACAATTCGCAGCATTTTTTTTGTGTGAAAGCCGCCGAACTGCTCAAGCCCGGTGGATTCCTGGTTTTAATTACTCCCGTCTCTTTTTTGAACGATGATTTTATGGCGAATAATTGGATCGAATGGTTTGACCGGGAGTTTAATTTCATCTTTCAATATCAACTGGACCCCGCGGCTTTCAGATCGCTGGGCGTTGATAATTTCAAAACCAAAGTGATGGTTTTCCGGAAAAAGAGCAAACACCTTGAAGACCGGCCTTACTGTTTTGATGTTTTTGTTGAGGGAGAAGTTGACCAATTATTTGAGACCCACATCAAACCGCTGAAAGAGATACACCGGGAAATGCGAGCCAAAATCATACTTGAGTCCAGGAAAGACAAAGGCAGTTACGACTACAAGGTTAATAAGCTCCTGTACCAGATCAGGATCAACAAGAAAACCGCCCCTTTTTATGGCAGATGTGTAGAGAAAGTCGAAGCCCTGAAAACCCAGCAGCAGCCGGATGATATGACCCGCGAAGAGTGGAACAGGAAAAAATTGACCGAAAACAAAGTATTATTTTATCTTAAAAGAACCCTGAAAAAACAGCATCAAAAAGAAACCGACAAAATCGCTTTTGTAAAGCAGGATTTCGGTTTTGCGGTTAAAGCCTACTCCCGCAAGGAAAAAGTCCGATTAAGCAAGCTTAATATGCCGAAACGATGGAATTTAAACGATCTAATTTTGGCCAGTGACACAAAGCCATTAACGGATTTAAAAGCCGCCGGTATTTCTTTTCCAGCCGGTTATGATAAACTTGTAGAAAGAAAAGTAAGGGAATTTGGAAAACAGAGCGCCTTTTTTGACGATCTTCCAATAAATGAAGAAATCGACCGGTATTTAAACGCTTTTCGTTTTATCGGCAAAGACGGCCAGGACTGTCGTTTTAACGATGTTCAAAAAAAGGACCTGGCCCGGAGCTTGCAGAAAAGATACAGCCTCTTAAATTGGGAAATGGGCAGCGGAAAAACCGCCGCCGCTTATGCCTGGGCAAAATACAACATGACCAACAGGTTTGCCCGCAATATCTTTATCATCTCCGCCGCGATCTCTATCGAAATGACCTGGATTTCTTTCATGCAAAAGCACAGCGAGGACTTTATTGTCATCAAATCTTTAGCGGACATCCAAAAAATCAAGCCCGGTATGTTCGTTTTGGTTTCACTTTCCAGGTTGAGGAAAACCGCTAAATCCCAGGACAAAAAAAGTAAATTCAAAGTGTACCTGTACAAATACCTGAGAGACTACATCAAAAGGCAATCCTATAAAGTTGCGTTAATTTTTGATGAGTCCGACGAAATCACCAACCCCAAAGCGATACAGTCTAAAGACGTGGTAAGTTGTTTCAGGAAGGTTAAATATAAGCTCCTGGCCACCGGCACCACCACCCGGAACAATATCACCGAGTTATATAAACAACTGGAATTGCTGTACAACAACTCGATCAACATGCTTTGCGAATGCGAAACCATCTACAGCGAGGTAAAAGGGCAGGACGGCGATGTAGGAGTTAACGAAAACAAAAACGTCGATTATTTTAACAAGCCCTTTTCGGCCAAATTGGGCAATAACCTGTTTAAGTCCTGTTTTAATCCCTGCAAAAAGACTGTTTTCGGAATCAAAAAGAACAACCAGGATATATTTAACATGGATAGGTTGATAAAAATTCTTAAGAAAACGATTCTTACCCGCCGCTTTAAGGAGATCGCCGGGCCGGACAAGTATGAAATCAAATCGCACAAATTAAATCAAAACCGGTATGAGGTTTTATTATATGGAAAGATCATCAATGAACTGCAAACGATGATAGCGGAGTATTTCAGCAGCACCGGCAATGAAAGAAAAGATCAGATGCTCCAGATCATCCGCCAGATTCAACTATTAATAAAAGCCACCTCCACCCCGCAAACGTTTAAAGAGTACCGCGACGCGCTGCCGCCTGCATTCCCCGAAGAGTTGCAAAAGTTTCCACTTTTCCGCCATAACCCCAGGAGCCAGGTTTTACCGAATAAATACCGGTACATCGAGGACATGGTAAAAGCCCGGCATAATCGCCTCGTTGCTGTGGGTTGTACCACCCACGATGCAGCGCATATGTATTATAATAATTTCTGCAAAAAATTCCCTGAACGCAAAGTTTTCCTTTGCTTAGGCAACAGCAGCTTTAAACAGCGGAACGAAATGTTGAAAGAGTTTGAAGCCTCTAAAACCGGCATCCTGATAGCTACTCAGCAGAGCTTGAAATCCAGCGTTAATATACCCACCTGTAACGAGATCATAGTTGAGGCTTTACCCTGGAATGTTCCAAAACTAATGCAATTTTGTTTCAGGTTTATCCGTTATGATAGTACTGAAAAATCTTATATCCATATAGTCAACTATGAGAACACTATTGACATGAATTTGTTTGCTTTACTGTTGGCAAAGGAGCGGATTAATGATTTTATCAAAACTCTTGAGTTTAAGGACCAGTCAGATATTTATGGCGAGTTTGACGTTAACCTTGATATTTTGGAATCGATTTTATCGAGAACAAAAGATCATGATGGAAAAGTCAAAATCGAGTGGGGATTACAGAAGGTAAGCTAAAACCCGCTCTGAATACTCAAAAATTTTGATGGGGGGGATCGAAAACAAAACGCCTGCCGGGGAACTGGCGATCCTGAACAGCGACCACCTGGCAGCCGGGAGACCGAAAAAAAGAATAGCGCCCGCAGCCGCAAACACCCACAGCCTAACCACTGATCAAACCGCTGCCGCCCCCAACGGCTACCCCAATCCTAAAACCCATAAACCCAAAAATATATAAAAAACAAACCTTTCACACTTCGCAAGGATTAACCGGCAAAGAAAACCGCAAGAATAAAAACACCCTGAATATAAGTGACAATATTTGTTACTTCTTTTGACAAATTTTGTCGCCTCGAAACCCTTTGCTGATACGGCTATAGAGCAATGTTTTTGCTGGTTTTTTGGTGTTTTGCCAATTTTTGTCAACCCTTGCGATCGGTTGCGTTTTAGTTGTGATTAAAAATGCGAAAACACCCTATACATAAGGGCTTTTTATATCGCAAACTTGCGAGATTGGCAACAAAATTGCTATGTATATAGCGAGGTAAACAGAAAAATGAAGACAAAAAAAAGATTAACATTTCATTACAGGAGGATATAATAAAATGGACGAAAGATTAAAAGACCTAAACCTTTTAGTACTGTATCTCAGCGGATGGGAGGAAGACTCCCGCAAAAAACCGGGACAGAAACTTTTCAGGTCCTGGAAAGGGTATCCCTTTGAGATACTCAACGAGTTTGAACAAAGGCAATTGATTACCCAGCACCGGAAATCTAAGAGTGTAGTCTTTACCGAAGCCGGGAAACGCGGTGCCGAGGAGCTTATGCGCAAGTATTTTGTTTAGATCGTTTTATCGCCGGGGACGCGGTCCGCGTCCCCCGGCGTTTTTTCATTAAGGAGCCAAAAAATGAATGACAAAAACACAATTACAAATAATCAAGGTGTAATGGAATCTATATTTTATGCCATGGACAACTTAAAACGCGACCTGGAAAAGTGTGGCATGAGATTAAATGATGCAATGGTAAAATTTGAACTTGAGATATTTTCTAATACGTCAACAAGTTTTAAAGTGGTCTTCGGGTTGCAGGAAGAATCATTGACGACCGGTTCATGTAAAGGCGATACAACGTTGACCATACAAGAAAACGACTATTTTAAAAAGAAAAAAAGAGTGCTTATTTATAACATAGAAAACGGCACCTTTGAATATAATCAAATCAAGAAGGCTGGAAGCGATACAATTTCGCTTTTATTTCCTTTAGAAAACGACTACCCGGAAAACTCCAAAATAGTCGTTTGGAAAGAAGTATCATACAAATTTGATGAGAATGAAAAAAAGTTGGAAAGAAGAATTGACCGGGGAAATTTAAAGACTATGGTTGAAAATGTGACCGATTTTGATGTTACCTTTTTCCCGGATGCTAACGCTTTACTTTACCGGCTTGAAGTCAACAAACGTGAGCAGATCAGGTCATATATTATTTTAAAGAGTATGTGAGGTAAAAATGAAGTTGAACGATTTTTTTTGTAAGAATTGCGGGAAACCTTTTGATATAGCTGATTTTGTATGCGTATTATTCGATAACGGCGAGCATTTCGATCTTTGCAAGGAATGCCAGGAAGCAGTTTTTATTGAAATGGAAGGATTAACATGAGCGGTATTAAATTTGATATAACAAAAAGCGGCAAAGTGTTTATAAGGGGAATCAAAATAAACAACCGCCCGGAGAAACCGAACGCAAAACAAGTAATTAGCCGTTTCTATGTTTCCCAATTGAGGAAGAATATTGTTCCCTGGTTTTCTTTTTGGAGAAAACCGGAACCAGTGAATTATTTAACTAAAATTCCATTTCGTGGAATCAATTTTCTTTCTCTGCGCTCCAACACGCGCGGAAAATGCCCCTACTGGGTACCGCGATCCTATGTTATCGAGAAAGGCTTACAGATCAAAAAAGGGGAGTTAGGCACCTCGGTTATAAAAAAAAAAGGGAATTTTTTTTGTATTGAAACCTTTTTCAACCTCAACCAACTGCATGGAATCGATATACCTGTGATCGAAATCCCGGAAAGACAACCCCCTATTGAAAAGAATCACGCATTACAAGAGGTACTCGATTATTTCAAATTTGTTGATCTCGATAAATTCGACTTCAAAATGGATGATTTTTTTCTACCTGATGATTATTATTACCGGCTTTTCCAATACTTTTGTTATTACTGGTTTTGTCATACCGAGAATGAATATTGCCGGTCTAAAAATAATTTTGGAGTTTGCCGGGAGTATAAAAAAGGTATCCCTTTTGCTCCCGACCACTGCGACAAATTCGCTTTGATTATCAGTTTAGGGGCTGCTTTCCTGTCGTTTTACAGCGGATTATCTACCCCTATGTATATCAAAGAACAGGAGCGCAAAGCATGGTCTTTTTTGTTAAATGTTAACGAATGCAATCTTTTTTTAGCCGCCGAGATCGCTTTAAAGATGTACGATGAGTTTTTGAAATCAGCGGAAGCGATCCGGTTAAAAAAAGCATCATAGAGGAGGTAACCAATGCTATGGAAAAAATTAATTATAGAGTCGATAAAGAACAAGGACGGGGTAATTATCGCCGACGGCGGAACCTGCGCCCCTTCTTATGTTATCCCCCGCTTATTGGCCGTATTAGAAGAGCTTAACAATGAGGAGTACGAACGGTTAAACCGTGAATACGAGACAACCCCGGATGGAACCGAAGAAATAGATTTTCTTTATGAGGAAAT
>JAGLSW010000412.1 GCA_023135565.1 Candidatus Aminicenantota bacterium
TCAATTTATCTGAGCGCTATAGAAAGCCAACCCGCGCAGCACAGCCGGAGTGATAATCGGTTTGATCGGCGCAGTAGGCCTGATGTATAAGAACGCCCCGGGAGCTCTTTCCGGAGCCAATTGGTACGCCCTTTTTGTAGTGGCGGCAACCATTTGCTACGGGATTACAGCTAACGAAGTCAAAAACAAATTGCAGGACTTAGATGGAACAGTGATCACAGCTTTGGGATTTATGTTTGTCGGGCCCTGGGCCGGGATATACCTGCTGTTCTCCGACTTCTCCCCTGCTTTAGAGACCCCACACTATTTGTTGAACTTAGGTTTTATCACCATACTGGCTTTGTTCAGTTCCGTCATCGCTTTGATTATCTTTAACACCCTGATAAAATATACTACCACCCTGTTTGCCACTTCCGTAACTTATATTATCCCCATCTTCGCCATTTTCTGGGGGGTTTTCGACGGCGAAAAGCTGAGCCTGGTCCAGTTCACCTGGATTGCGGTTATCCTGTTCGGCATCTTCCTGGTCAATGCCGGCCCACCACGTGGCCCCGTACGCACGGGGAGGCGATAAAGGGGGACGGCGTCCCCCAGCTTTAAGACTGCTCTTCCTTTTTATCTACAGCAGCATCGATAAGACCGGACATATGATTTTCTTTACTATCTTTTTCCTGCTGCTCCTGTTTGCCCTGTAATTTTTTTATATCCGACTGGTAATCGATCTCCGGTTCTTCCATGGTCAGGGATATTCGCTTGCGCTCTTTCTCGATCTCCAATACCCGGATTTTAATCATATCCCCGGGGCGCAAAACCTCTTTGGGATGGCCGTGACGCCTCTCCCCGCCTAACCGGGACACATGCAGCAGCCCCTGCAGGCCGGGAAGAACCTCCACGAAAGCGCCATAAGGCTTAATACTCATCACTTTGCCTTTTATCTCCTTACCTACGGACAGCTCTTTCATAGCCCGGGTCCAGGGGTCTTCTAACCGGGTCTTCAGACTAAAACCGATCTTCCTTTTGACCCGGTCGATGCTGATAATTTCAACTTCTAAAGTCTGCCCCTCTTTGAGCACCTTGCTCACATCGTCTATTCTTTCATAGGAGATTTCAGAAACATGCAGCAAGCCCTCGATGCCTCCGATGTTTACAAATGCGCCGAACTTAGGGATAGAAGTGACCACACCTTCACGAATAGAACCTAATTCTACTTCCTGCCACAATTTCTCGGCTTTTTTCTCCTCTTCGTCTAACAGGACTTCTTTCCGGCTCAAAACGATATTCTTACCCTCTTCGCCAAACTCGATAATCTTAAAGGTATACACTTTGTTTATATGTGCCGCCTGATTCTGGCAGTAGCCCCTCTCTATCTGCGAAATAGGACAAAAAGCCTTTTGCCCCATTACCGTTACTTCAAACCCCGATTTCTGCTCGCCCTTCACTTTGCCTTCAACAATAAAAGCATTCTCATAGGCCTCTTTTAAAGCATAATAGACAGACTCATCGCGGATATCTTGCGAACCTGTTTCAGCAGCCCCTAAATGCCGCTTGCACTGGATTGCGCCGTGTCTCTTACCGGCTACATAGACCGGGATGGTTTGACCTTCTTTAACCTGTAATTCTCCGCCTTCGGTAAATTCTCCGCTGCTTACGAAACCCTCGACCCTGGTGCCCATATCGAGATAAATATTATCATGGTCGATGGCCACCACCATGGCTTCTACCCTGTCGCCGACCCTGATCTCCGGGGCAGGCTTAAACGAAGCAGCCAGCATCTCCTCGAAACTGGCTTCTTGCTCTTGTCCGTTTTCTGAACTTTCGTGTTCGTTTTCTTTCGTTTTAATACTCATATTTGACATTCTCTTTTTGTTAACTTTTTTCTACCCCCTATTTTACCATTTCCATCGCCATAATGAAAGCCCCTTTTGCATAATTCGACGAAATAGCATCAGAATATGAGAAAACAGTCTTTCTTACTTGCCCTTTTTTAGCCGAAGCTGAATGCCGGGGCTGGAGTTATTTCCCTTTTTTCTTGACAATATGGCGGTTCTATGCTATTTTTTTCTTTCAGGCCCATCGAGCAATTGCCGAAAACTTTTCGCCATTCATAGGAGGGCAGCGCCCCCAAGCGGACGGCGTCCGCAGCCTATTAGTGGCCTGGGAATTATATATCCGCCCCTGTTAATAAAAAGGGCCCGGACTCCAGGAGGCAGAACAAAATGACATCCATAAAAAACTATGAATTATCTAACCCGCAAAAACGTATCTGGCTGACCGAATTAGTAAACAACCGCCAGGAAATGTCCAATATCGGTTACCTGATCGAATTAAAAGGAAAATATAATCCGGAACTATTGGCCCGGGCCATAAAGCAGGTGGTGAAAAAAAATAAAGGGCTGCAGTTGAACTTTAAATATACCGATAAAGAAAAAGGCGACTTAGTCCAGTATATGCCCGCTTATGAAGAGATAGACGTGGAAATTATAGAAGCAGCCGACGAAGCGGAACTCTTCCAAAAAATAGACGAACTGCACAGGAAGCAGTTCGATATAACCGGGAAATACCTCTGCGCCTTCGCGGTTTTTTCGATAAATAACGAAAAGTTCGGGCTTTTTGAGAAAGCCCATCATTTAGTGGCGGACGGTATTTCCGCCGTGGTGGTGGCCCGCGAAGTTTTCGAAACCTATCAAAAATTAGAAGCCGGGGATTTTGAAGAAACCGAAAAAGATTTCTCCTACATAGATTTTCTCGAAGCGGAAAAAGAATACACCGGCAGCGAAAAATACAATAAAGATAAAGATTCCTGGCTAAGCCGTTTCGAGGACTTCCGCGGCGAAGAGATCACCTTCCGGTTAAATAAGAATATAAAGAACAGCCTGAAAGTAAAAAGGGGCAATTACCGGGTGCCTACAAACATGATCCCGCTGCTGGAAGAGTATAAAGCCGGTAACCGCATGTCTAATTTTCCTCTTTTTATGGCCGCTCTTGCCATCTATTTTAACCGCTGTCTTAATCATGAAGATATGGTCATCGGCATGCCGGTGCACAACCGTTCCAAAAAGATTTTTCGTAATATGGTGGGTATGTTTGTCTCAACTATCCCGCTCAGGATAAAATTCGAGGAAAATTGGAGTTTCAACGATTTGGCCGCCTATGTGAAAAAAGAGTTATGGGAAGCCCTGAAACACCAAAGCTATCCCTATAATCAATTAGTAAAAGATTTTACCGCTGCCGGTATAGACGCGTCGAGCCTGTTAAATGTGCAGTTGATCGAACTGCCCGGAGCCTTAGAGGATTATATAGCTAAAAGGGCCTTCTTTTCAACCGCCTACAATATTTCTCAATTGTCTATCTATCTCAACCAGCAGTACAGCCCGAAATTAGAAGATTTAGAAATCGCCATCGACTATCACAGCGATATTTTCGCGCCGGGAGAAGTAGACGCCCTTTTCAAAAGGTTAGCCGTAATCATGGCACAGTGCGCCGCGGAACCGGGAAAACCTATTTCGGAACTATCCCTATTAGACGAAAAGGAATATAACCGGCTTATTTTTGAACTAAACGATACTAAGGCGGATTTCCCCAAAGACAAAACCCTGCCGCAATTGTTTGCCGAACAAGTATTGAAAAATCCCGGTAATATAGCCTTAGAATATGAAGGACAAACCGTAACTTATAAAGAATTAGACGAATTATCCGGCAAGCTGGCGGCGAAATTGCAGCAGTCCGGTATTACTCCCGGTTCCATTGTGGGTCTGCTCTGTGACAGGTCTATAGAAGCGGTGCTGTGCATACTGGCGGTCTTAAAAGCCGGAGGCGCTTACCTGCCCATCGACCCCGCCTACCCCTTAGACAGGAAACGTTACATCATCGAAAACAGCGGCCTTAAGATTTTGTTGATAGAGAAGGTACTGGAACAGCAGGAAAGCGAACTGTTAACCGGCAGCGGGGATATAAAAAATATCCTTATCGACTACCTCACCCTGGATGAAGAAAAGACCGGGCGCGATTACGAAAAACCGGACTTTGACAGCGATAGCCCGGCCTATGTGATTTATACGTCCGGCACCACCGGCAATCCCAAAGGCACGCTGCTGAGGCACCGCAATGTCATCAACTATATTTGGTGGGGCGCCGGTTTTTATGTAGGCGGTGAAAAAACCACCTTTCCTTTGTATACCTCTTTGTCTTTCGACTTGACCGTCACCTCGATTTTTATTCCCCTGGTAACCGGCAATACCATCGTCATCTACCGCGACAGCAAAGACGGACTGCTTATCGAAAGAGTAGTCAAAGAAAATAAAGTAGACATCTGCAAATTAACCCCCTCTCATCTAAAAATCATAAAAGAACTAAAAGGCGAAGTCCCCAAAATAAGGAGTTTTATCGTGGGCGGCGAAGAGTTAAAAACAAGCACGGCCCGGGAAATCGACGACTATTTCGGCGGCAAGATAAACATATATAACGAATACGGCCCCACCGAAACAGCCGTAGGCTGCATGATTCACCGCTATGACAGGAACAAAGACCACGACGGCGGTGTGCCTATCGGCAAACCATCGAATAATGTAGGAATATACATTCTCGATAAAAATAAAAGGCCGCTGCCTTTGGGTATTATCGGTGAAATATACATCGGCGGAGCCGGGGTGGCCTCAGGCTACCACAATAACGACGCCTTAACCGCGGAAAAATTCGTAGACAATCCTTTTATTCCCGGCGAAAAGATGTACAGATCCGGCGACTTAGGCCGCTGGAACTTAGATGAAACGCTGGAATTTTTCGGTCGCTGCGACGAGCAGGTCAAAATAAGGGGCTTTCGTATCGAACCCGGGGAAATCGAAAAACAATTGTCGAATCTCACCGGCGTTAAAGACGCCGTAGTGGTGGTAGTGGAAGATAAAAGCGGGCAGCCCTCTCTCTGCGCTTATATGGTGCCTGACGAGACCGAAAAAGCGGGGCAGCCCGAAGCCGCCGGATTGGACGCCAAAACAGTCCGGCAAGCTTTAGGCAAAAATTTGCCCGATTATATGGTGCCGGCTTATTATGTGACCATAGATAAGATACCCCTGACCAACAACGGCAAATTAGACCGCCGCGCTTTGCCCCAGCCGCAGGTCAAAACCGGCGCGGAAGGCGGTTTAGAACCCGCCACCGATCTCGAAAAAACTATCGGTAAAATATGGTGCGATGTATTGGCCATCGAGGGTATCGGCATGGAGGATAATTTTTTCGATTTAGGCGGTGATTCCATCAAAGCCGTGCAGATATCTTCGCGGCTGAACGACCGGGATTTAGCGGTGAACGCCGGTGATATTTTGAATTATCAAACCATCTCGCAGTTGATTTTGCACGTGGATTTTCACAAGGAGAAGAAAACCTATGAACAGGGTTTTATGGAAGGAACAAAAACCCTTTCGCCTATCGAAGCCTGGTTTTTCGAACAACGATTTAGGCAGCCCCATTATTTTAATCAATCGGCGCTGTTGGAATTTGAAACGGAGATAGACCGGGACATCCTGGTGAAGTGTTTCAACCTGCTTATAAAGCATCATGACGGGCTCCGGTTAAACGTCGATCTAAAAACCAACGCTCTATTTTACAATAACCGCCATTTAGAGAAGGATGTAGAAATCGAAACATTCGACATCCCGGCAGGTGATAGCCTGGAGGACAAAATAAGAGAAACAGGTGAAAAAGTGAAAGCCTCTTTCGACCTACAAAATTCCCTGCTTATAAAAGCGGCTATTATAAAGTGCGGCGCGGAGAAGCCGAAACTATTGATAACGGCGCATCATCTTGTTATCGACGGCGTATCCTGGCGTATATTGTTAGCAGACCTGTACCGCCTCTATGCCGGATTTTCAAAAGGCGAAGAAGCCACGCTGCCTGCCAAAACCGCCTCTTTAACCGACTGGGCGGCGTGTTTGCGGGAATACGCCCGGCAGGAAGCCGTGCAGCAGGAAGTTTCTTATTGGGAAGAAATCACCGGCTCCGGTTTTTCTATTGCCGGGGACAAAGCCGGGGACGCCGCTATAGGCGTTATGAAAGACCGGGAGAAAACCGGTTTTGTATTTGATGAGGAGCAGACCGGCACGCTCACCCGCGGCAGCCGGGAGAGTTTCAAAACGGACGTAGAAGTGCTGCTGGTGACAGCTTTAGGTTCCGCCCTGCGGGATTTCAGCGGCAGTAAAGAGATTGTCTTAGAGATGGAGAATTACGGCAGGGTTTTGCAGGAAACTGATTTATCGCGTACTATCGGTTGGTTTACCGCCATGTATCCTAAAATGATCGACATGGACAAAGAGGACCTCACCGGGCGTATCAAGTCTATCAAGGAGCAGTTGCGAGCTACCCCGAACAATGGTATCGGTTATGGGGTTCTAAAGTACACCGCGAAAAAGATAAGCGAAAATTATCAAAGTCAGGTGCGGTTTAATTATTTGGGAAAATTCGACCGGGAAATATCGAATGAAATATTTTCTTACAGTGAAACCGGCACCGGTTCGGACATAGGGCCGGAGAATGTGATGACAGTACCGGTAGAGATCGATTGTATGATATTGCAAGGCCGGTTAATTTTCGATTTATATTACAGCCGCGGGATGTTCAGCCAGGAGAAGATGGCCGGATTGCTCGAAAAAATAAAATCTGTTTTGGAGCAGATGGTGACTTATTTTGAGACTGAGGATGAGGTGCATTTCACGCCATCTGATTTTGATACGGTTGATTTGGATGAGGATGATTTAGAGGCCTTATTCGGTTAGCCCCGTGCGCACGGGGAGGCGATAAGCGGCTTCGCCGCAGGGAGAGCTTTTGATTTTAAATAAATAAAAGTTT
>JAGLSW010000413.1 GCA_023135565.1 Candidatus Aminicenantota bacterium
AAAAAGTTTGAACAAAACTTCTTATTATTTAAAAGCGAGAAGCCATCCACCTCTGTGTAATCAACAAAATCCGCGTAATCTGTGGTCCGGTTTCGACTGCGGCTAAATTAGAGCGTGATTATTCTTGTTTTTCGCCGCTGCCCCATGCGGTGGGGTTGAAAACAATCCTGATACCGCTTCTGCCACCCACTTCGATCAAGTCGCCGTCCTGCAATTCAACCGGCCCTTGGCCCCGGATAGGCTCATTGTTAACAAACGTGCCCACTTTACTGCCCAGGTCCTCGACCGAGTATCTCTCCCCGCCGCTGTGAAAAATACGGGCATGACCGAAGCGGTTCTCTTTAGGTCGCGATATGACCTGCTTGTCGGCGGAGACCAGCAGGTAAGCGCCGCCCTTCTTCATGTGTTCTTTCTCTTTCCGGTCGGCTGAAGCGCGGGCAATGATCAACTCTTCCAGCATGTCGGCGCCCCGGTACAGCAGCGGGATAATACGCCCTTTATAACAATCTACTTGCAAAGAAATATCCGGCACTGCGGAAAATTTGGTCGAATCTCCAACTTTTTTGCCCTCTTTATTCGCCAAATCTTCGATAAAACCGGTTTTGGTGGCTTCCATATCCTCGATAAATTCGAGTTCACACTCAAAGGCGTCCTCTTTGGAGACGCCGGCAGTCATCCTATCGGCTCGCTCCTCCGTCAGCCGGGAACGGAACCATACCAGGATAACCGCAAAAATGACAATCAGCGCCACAATTAGTATCACTATTTCGATGGGCACTTTCTTCAACCAGGGAATGCGGCTTCCTTCCGGGACTTCTTTTTCGATAACCAGTGGCGCGCCGGTTGGATTAAAAAGAAACTCTTTGTAAACATCCACGGTTTGACCGCCGTGATCTAAAGTCAGGCGGGCCATGTACTTCCCCGGGCTCTTCGAAAAAACAAACCCTACCGCATACTCGCTTTCGAGCATTTCTAAAACCCTGTCGTAGAGCGTAACGATCTCTTCGGGGTCGGGGGTGGAAAGAAAATAGCCGCCGCTGACTTTGCCTATTTCTTCCAGGTATTCCCGGTCGATGCTGTGACCGAAACCTATGGCAAAAACCGGCACGCCGGTATTCCCGGCCTTTTCTAAAGCCTCAGCCCGGCTTTTAGCGCTCTGCTCGTCCTTGCCGTCGCTGATCAGGATAACCGCTTTCCGGGTAGTGGGGGCGTTTTTTTGTGCTTTTGTCAGGGCCGCGCAGGTGGCGTCGTAAAGATGAGTCCACTGCTCTACGGGGCGCAGCCCCTCCATGGTCTCGCGGATTTCGTACCTTTTGCCGGTAAAACCGGTCAAAAAAACCACCTCCGTACCGAAGCTCATAAGCGCTGTGTAATCCTTCCTGTCCAACTGGTCTAAAAAACGGGAGATAGAACGCCGCGTTTCTGTAAAAGGTTTCCCTTTCATACTGCCGCTGACGTCTATGCCCAGCACGATAGAAAGTGGGCCGACTGTGGCTGAGACTGAATCCACCCGGATATTTCCCACTGTTTCGCCGTCTATTTCTAAGCTGAAGTTCTCTTTGTTCAAACCTTTGACCGGTTTGCCCGTTTCGTCGAATACCATAAAAAAGAGCCGTGCTTCTTTTTCGTTTACTGCTTCGCCTTTGAGCAGGGTAAGCTGTGTTTCGCCCCGGGCGGGTACGGCTGTGTTTAGCAGCAGCAAAATAAATAACAAAAAGAGGGCGCGAACCCGCACCTGTCTGCGTACGACCTGTCTGTGTGCGAATACGCACAGGCAGAGCCGGTAAGGGCCTGGGGGGAAGTGCTTTAATATAAAGGGAAGAGTTCTGTTCATATGGGCTGTCTCTTAGGCGGTCAACCAGGACAGGTGGTATTCCGTATAGGGGTCTTTATTCGATAGTAATTTAGTGATTTCTACCTTTGGGGTTATTTGGCCGTTGATTTTGAGTGCCATGAGCATCCAACCGGCGACGCGGAACTCGGTAGTTTTGTCGATTTCCGGGAATTCGGTGATACGGAACACGGCGGAACCTTTCTTGTTTTCCAGGACCTGGATAGCGCTGGGCCGGTAATAGGATGGTAGAATTTTCACTGCTTTGGAGATAAAATAAGCAGGCGGCAGGGTTTTAAAGACCAGCCGGTAAGCGCCTTTTATGCCGGAATTGGCGCTGAATTCGCCGAATTCCCAGCCAGCTTTTTCCAGGTCCCATTTGTAAAAGAGATGGGCGATGTTAGCCATAGGTTCTACCAGGATCTCTTTTAATGGATACCATGCTTTATCGTTGATTTTGGAACTGTATACTTCCCGGGCTTGTGGGGTAATCTTTTCCAGCCACTGCTGGAGGCTTTCTTCGCCGAACTTATTTTTTATACCGATAGGTATCGTTTTTATTGCTTTACCTCTAACTTCCATGATTTATCCTTTTTTTTGCTTGCAGACCGGGGAATGGTCTTGCAGCAGCAGAACATATGTTAAAACAAAACCAAAAAAAAGTCAAACCCGCTTCGCGGCAGGCAGCGTTTTTGATTCTAAATTATCAAAAGTTTGGCCCCCGGCAGGGTCGCCGAAGGCAAGTGCGCGGCGCGGAGTTGTATTTGGATGTGCTTTTATGTAAAATATAGGATGAAAAAAACAAGAAAAAAAATCCTTGCCCTGTTGTTAGTCGGCTGCGCTGCTTTATCGTTTTTTACGGCAGGCTGCTGCTGTGAAAAATCTAAGCCCGGGAAAAGCTGCAAACTGGTATTGGTAATCGTAGTGGATCAACTGCGAGCCGATCTGATCATGCAGTTGGAAGACCGTTTCGGGCCGGGCGGTTTTCGGTACTTGATAGATAAGGGCGTATGGTACAAAAATGCGCACTATAGTCATGTCACCACCTTGACGGCGGTAGGCCACGCCACTATTTTTACCGGCGCTATCCCCGCTGATCACGGCATCGTGGGGAACTACTGGCTTAATCGGCGCAGCGGCGAGGTGATCGCAAGTATCGGTGCTGCTGTGCCCGGCGACCCTGCCCGCAAAATTTTGGGGCCGCAGCAGTTGACTGCCGACACCATCGGCGATGAATTAGTGCTGGCTTCCGGGGAGAAATCCCGGGTTTTTTGCGTATCGGTAAAAGACAGGGGAGCGATCCTGCCCGGCGGTTTTTTGGGCAAGGCTTTTTGGTACTCGAAAGACACCGGCGGATTCCACAGCGGCGAATACTATTACAAAACCGCGCCCTCCTGGTTGGCTGGTTGGAACAGGCTAAAAAAAGCCGACCGATATAAAGATAAAAAATGGCAAATCCTTAAAGACAAATCTACTTATATATACGGTGACAACGATAATCGCGGCGAAGAGAAAACTTATAACGTCTATTTTAATCACCGGGCGGAATTTCCATATTCGCTGCCGGATAATAAAGATTTCTACAGTTTGCTGAGGTTTACGCCTTATGCTGATGAATTGACCCGCGATTTTGCCTGCTATTTACTTCAGGCGGAAAAATTGGGTCAAGGCGATTTTATAGACATGCTTTCCATCAGTTTTTCCGTAACTGATTTCGTAGGTCATACTTTCGGCCCCTGCAGCCTGGAGTACGAAGACAACCTGCTGCAATTGGACGTCACCCTGGCAAAACTGTTTCAATTCGTCGATAAAACCGTAGGGTTGGATAAAACGCTGGTGGTGTTGACCGGCGATCATGGTGTAGACCTGATCCCCGAATACCGGCAGCGTTTGGGCATGCCTGCCGGCCGCATCGGTCCGCCTGATTTCGACCGGGCGATTAACGCCGTCTTGCGAAAAAAGTATAATTCCAAAGAGAATTTTGTGTTAGGGTTTCGCAATCCCTCTATTTATTTGAACCTGCCGCTGCTGGAAAAATTAAAATTAAATACTGCCGAAGTCGAGGCTGCCGCCGCCGCCGCGGTAATGGAAATGGAAGGTATCGCTTTTGCCGCCACCCGGAGCGATATGTTAAGAGGCGGACTGCCCGGCGTTCCTGCTTTAGAGAAATTGCGAAACGTATTTCATCCAAGCCGTTCCGGTAATATTTTGGTGATGCAGGAGCCTTTTTGGTTTTTATATCATGTACATGATGAGGATGCGGCCATGCATGGTTCTGCTTTTTCATATGATACGCATGTGCCCATATTTTTTGCCGGACCCGGGATCAGGCGGGGTGTTGTTTACCGGCGAGTTTCTCCTCGTGACATAGCGCCGACGATTTCGTTAAAATTAGGTATCGGGCTGCCTTCTTCTGCTTCGGGCGAGCCGCTTTTAGAGGTGTTTTAGAGTCGCGGTGCACCCACCCTATAAGCCGTTTCGCAGCGTGTGAGCGCTTTTGATTCTAAATAAACAAAAGTTTTGATTAAACT
>JAGLSW010000414.1 GCA_023135565.1 Candidatus Aminicenantota bacterium
AAACTTTTTCAAAAGTTTGGCCCCCGGCAGGGCCGCCGGAGGCAAATCGATAGGAAATTCAGGTTGTCGAAAAAACTTGACAACTATTTTCTATAAGGCTATACTATACCTTCATGCGGCAGTATTAGAGTGTTTGTTTCAAGACTAAACTTGAAACAAAAGCCACCTAAGGGTGGGAATTCGAAATATGTACAACACGTTGTTCGTTACCGCCATGTAGTGGCAAATTAGGCTGCAAAAAAAACTAAAGGAGTTAGCGTATGGGTAAAAATATCACGCAGAAAATTTTAGAAAATCACCTGATAGAAGGCAAGATGAAAGCCGACGAAAAAATCGCCATCAAAATCGACCACACTTTAACCCAGGACGCCACCGGGACCATGGCTTATTTGCAATTCGAAGCCTTAGGAATACCCCGGGTCAAAACCGAACTCTCCGTCTCTTATGTTGACCATAATATGCTGCAAAGCGGTTTTATGAATGCCGATGACCATGCCTTTTTAAAGAGCATCGCAGCCAAACACGGCATCCATTTCTCCAAACCGGGCAACGGCATCTGTCACCAGGTCAACTTAGAACGTTTCGGCATACCGGGCAAAACCTTGATCGGTTCCGATTCCCACACTCCCACTGCCGGAGGGCTGGGTATGCTGGCTATGGGCGCCGGGGGACTCGATGTGGCCCTGGCCATGGCCGGGGAACCTTTTTTCTTAACCATGCCCAAAGTAGTGAAAATCCATCTTTTCGGGACATTAAATCCTTTTGTCAGCGCCAAGGATATTATCCTGGAAGTGTTAAGACGCCTGACAGTCAAAGGCGGCGTCGGCAGAGTGATGGAATACACCGGCCCCGGGGCGGCAGCCTTAACAGTACCTGAAAGAGCAACCATTACCAACATGGGAGCCGAATTGGGAGCTACTACTTCTTTATTCCCCTCCGACGAAAAAACCCGCCATTTTATGGCCATCCAGGAGCGGGAAGATCAATGGGTGGAACTTAAAGCCGATGAAGACGCCGCTTATGACGAGAGAGTCGAGATCGACCTCGCCACCCTGGAACCCCTGATTGCCCAGCCCCATATGCCCGACCAGGTGGTAAAAGTTAAAGACATAGCAGGAAAGAAAGTGAACCAGGTAGTAGTAGGTTCCTGCACCAATTCCAGTTTCAAGGACATTTCCACCGTAGCGCAAATGTGTAAAGGGAAACGGGTGCACCCGGATGTATCCATGGGACTCCTGCCCGGATCGAAACAAGTACTGAGAAAATTAGTGCAGACCGGCGAATTGGATATCCTCCTGGAAGCAGGGGTAAGAATCCTGGAAAGTTCCTGCGGAGCCTGTATCGGCATGGGGTTCTCGCCGCGTACCGAAGGCGTCTCCCTGAGAACTTTTAACCGCAATTTCTTAGGCCGCACAGGCACCAAAAGCGCCATGGCTTACCTCTGTTCACCGGAAGTGGCCACAGCCGCCGCCTTAACCGGGAAAATTAGTCTCCCCGCGGATTTAGGCATCGCCGCGCCGCAGGTGGACGTTAATGCCAAATTCCCCATCGACGACTCTATGATCCTGGCCCCTGCCGAAGACCCGGGCAGCGCCGCAGTTCTCAGGGGGCCGAACATCCAGCCCCTGCCCATAAACGAAGGCATCCCGGATAAATTTGCAGCCCGGGTAATCCTCAAAGTAGAGGATGACATTACCACGGACCACATTATGCCGGCCGGCGCTAAAATCCTTCCCTTACGCTCCAATATCCCCAAAATTTCCCAACATGTATTCGAAGTCATCGACCCCACCTTCCCGGCAAGGGCGCAGGAAGCCGGTACCGGCGTCATCGTAGGCGGTGAAAATTACGGCCAGGGTTCCAGTCGCGAGCACGCTGCATTGGCGCCCATGTACTTAGGCATCCGGGCCGTACTGGTAAAAAGTTTTGCCCGCATCCACCTGGCCAACCTGATTAACTTCGGCATCCTGCCTTTAACTTTCGAGAACCCGGAAGATTATGCCGCCATTGACCGGGACGACCTGCTGCAATTGGACCTCAGCAGCATCGAGAGCGGCAAAATTGCAGTCGCCGATAAGAGTAAAAACAAGACTTATACTGCGCTTCATCCTTTAACTAAGCGGGAAATCGACATCGTTAAAGCAGGCGGCGCTCTATCTTACGTCAAAAAAGTCAAGCTTAAGAAATAAGAAGCCCGGGAACATTCCCCTCTTTGCTGCTGTGCCATGTGGCGATATCGAGGGTCGGCCCCTTAACCCCTCCCCACGTGGTGGGGCGGGGTGTGTTAGCTTCACCCGGAAAGCTTGTTTTTTTTTGAAAACTTTCTGGGCTATAGGAGTAACTGTGTACTTGTTGAAAAATTTTTATATTTTGAACCCCGGGGAACAGGAATTTGATTTTTACCCCGGCTCGCTGTTGGTAAAAGACGGGAAAATTGCAAAAATTCTTAAGGGAGAAAACCACCGGGAGCACCAGGAAAAGCTTTTAGCGGAGTTTCCCGGCGCCATCGAGGTTATCGACGGGCAGGCCCGCAGGTTAATTTTTCCCGGTTTTATCCAGACCCACATCCATCTTTGCCAGACCCTGCACCGTAACCTGGCGGAGGACATGCCGCTTTTGCAGTGGCTCAGGGAGGAGGTCTGGCCTTACGAAGCGGCGCTGGACCGGCAGACAATGGGTCAAGCCGTGATTATGGGCCTGAAAGAGATTCTCAGCAGCGGCACCACCGCGGTGCTCGATATGGGTAGTATACACCAGCAGGAAGTGATTTTCGACATCATGAGTAAAGTAGGGTTTCGTTATACCGGGGGAAAAGCCATGATGGACAATGTAATAGACCCCATCCCCGGTTTAAGTGAAACCCTGGCCGAATCTATCGACAAAAGTATACGTCTTTATGAGAAATTCCACCGTGGTAATGAAGGTCTTTTGCATTATGCCCTGGCCCCCCGGTTTTTATTAAGCTGCAGTGCCGAGCTGCTGCGGCAGGTGAAGATATTTTCCGACGAGAATGATATTATTATCCATACCCATGGCGCCGAGCACCGGGCCGAGGTAGATTTAATCAAGCGTGAGACCGGTTTCGGCAACATTGCTTATCTCGATGAGATCAACGTTTTGAACAGTAACACGGTGATTATTCATGCCGTGCATTTAGATGACGAGGAGAAGAGTCTTCTTGTGGAGTGTTCGGCTTCGGTTGTTCACTGTCCTTCCGCTAACCTGAAATTGGGCAGCGGCATTGCTCCTATAGATGAATATTTGCAAGACGGCATGACTGTCGGTTTAGGCTGCGACGGCGCGCCCTGCAACAACACCCTATCTATTTTTTCGGAGATGAAATTAGCCTGCCTGCTGCAAAAGGGGGTTAATAATGACCCCATGTTGATGCCTGCTGAAGAGGCGCTGCGCATGGTTTCCCTGCGCGGCGCTGAAATCCTCAAGTTAGGAAGTATGATCGGAACTATAGAAGCAGGTAAGGAAGCCGACTTAGTGATTTTAGACATGGATACCCCGCAGACTTTTAATTTCCGGCGGAATCCTGCTGCTGCCATAGTATTTGGCGCGGACGCCCGCAATGTGGAAGCTACTATGGTCAGGGGCAAATTTTTGTACCGGGAAGGGCGGTTTTCCGAGACCATAGAAGCTTTGGACCGCTGTTTCAATACGTCGCTGCGGTTGTTGGAACGCTAATTACTATGATCTATTTTACCACGAAGGGGTGCGGTGCACCCGGCCTATGAGCCGCTTCACGGCCCCGCGGCGCGGGGAGCCTATGAGCCGCTTCGCGGCAGCAGTAGTGGTGATAGCGCTTCTCGCTTTTTTAAACAGAAGTTTTGATCAAACTT
>JAGLSW010000415.1 GCA_023135565.1 Candidatus Aminicenantota bacterium
CTTTTGAAAAAGTTTGAACAAAACTTTTTATTATTTAGAAGCAAAGGCGCTCACCCGCTGCCTCTTGCCGCGAAGCCGCTTATAGGCTCCCCGCGCCGCGGGATTTAATGCTATGACTTTAATATGGATTGTTTTTATTTTGTATGCGCTGGCGACCATTGTCTTAGGCTGGCTTTCCCACAGCAAAAAAGATAAAGGCACCGCATTCTGGACCGCCGGCCGCAGTTTGACCGGCCTCTCCGCCGGGATTTCTATTTCCGCCGGTTTTATGTCCGTTTCCTGGTCCTGCGTCTATGCGGTGCAGCTTTTTTACTGGTACGGCATCGGCGGACTGTGGTTGATTACCATTCCCTGGCTGATCGCTTTAGCGGGGATTTATTTGCTGTCGAAAAAATACCATAACCTGCCCGCTTTCAGCCAGCCGGAAATGGTGGAACAAAGATTCGGCATAGGAACAAAACGAATGGTGGCGATTGCCCTGACTTTTGTTTTCTTAGTCTGGGGAGGCGCGGAAATATACGTGGCCGGAACTCTGCTGGCGCCCGGTCTCAATATTCCCGTCGATCGGGTGATATTGATTATCAGCGTAGTGGTGGCTATCTATGCCACTTTAGGCGGTTTCCGCGCTGTGGTGATGACCGATAAACTGCAATATGTGATCGTTGCATTTTACGTGTTGGCTGTAGTCTGGCTGGCGGGAAAAGGTCTAAACGCCCGGGAAATAACGATACCGGATTTTGCTGTTAACGCGGCGAAATCGGGAAAAAGTTGGGCAAATTTTGCCGGGCCGGGTCTAACGATTATTATTCTTACCCTGGTTGCCTATTTACCGGCCTGGATTTTTGAAACCGATCTCTGGCTGCGGGTGCAGGCGGCAAAAGACGAAAAAGCAGCCAAAAAAGGGGTATTAATCGCCGGTATAAACGGTTTGCTTTTTGTGGGCATTTTCCCTATGTTTATCGGTATTGCTTCTTTATCGATTTTCCCTATGGAAGGGAGTGTTTTCCCGGCGGTAATCGGCAATGAAGGGGATGCTATTTTCAGCGCTTTAGTTTCGGCTTATGCCCCGGGCTGGCTTTCTGTATTGGTGGCAGCCGGTTTGGTAGCGGCAGCTATGAGCACTATCGACACCTGCGTCAATGTGATGGCTTTGAGTTTAGGTTACGATATAGCGGGGGTGCACAAAAGCCGCCGCCCGGAATTAGGCTCGAAGCTGGTTACTTTAGGTTCGGTTTTACTGGCTTATCTTTTTGCTATTAATATTAATTCTTTGTGGGATATATTTTACCTGGCTTCAGGAATCCTCACTACTACTGTGGCTTTCCCCGTGGCCGCGGTTTTTATTAAAGCCGTAAATAAAAAAGGGGTATTCCATTCGTCTATTTGCGGATTTTGCGCTACTATCCTATTTTATTTTTTAGAATCCCGCGGGCTGTTGAATTTTTTAGAACCAGTATGGCTTGTGGAATCGGGATTAGGGTATATTCTTTGGGGCATTGTTTTTGCCGCACTCGGCTATTTTCTCGGGGCGCAGCGCCCCACTCGTGTGGGGAGGCGATAAGCCGCTTCGCAGCAAGGGGCTCTTTTGATTTTAAATAAACAAAAGT
>JAGLSW010000416.1 GCA_023135565.1 Candidatus Aminicenantota bacterium
CTTTTGAAAAAGTTTGAACAAAACTTCTAATAGTTGAGAATCAAAAACGCTACTTGCTGCGAAGCGGCTCAACGCCCCCCCACGCGAGTGGGGTTTGTTTAATTTCACTCGTCTCCGGGTGAGGAGCGAATCATGAAGAACTACTATGAAAATACCTACTCTTTGCACCTCGTCCATGGCTTTGGCATACAATGTAAAGGCGCCGTCAACTAATTCCGCTTCCCCGATGTATTTAAGGCCGCTACTTTCGCTGCCCAGATGTGTGCGGAAAAGCGACACGGCTGTAACCTCGATATCATCCAACACCCAGCCGCTGACCGGGAGATTGTTCCTCACCGTGGCGCCGTTTAGCGGCGTTTCGAAATCGCCGAAGGGCGCTGTGGTTGCTCCGCTGTTGTAGATAGTAAATTCTACATTCACCGAGCCGTTCAGGGCGGCTTCCGTTGAACCCACTGACGATGCTGCTGAAGTGGTAGCTGTGGGCGCTGACTGCGCCATCACAAACAAACCGCTCGCTATTATAAATATCGTTAAAATAAATTGGAAGAGCAATCTTCCATTCTTTGAACTATTCATGGTTGTCTCCTTTGCTTAATTTTTTTATATCGAATGTAACTGTTGATTTGGGAAAGTATAAGCCACTCAGAGAAAGGATAGATAAATCCAGGATCTGGAAGGTCTTTTCGATCCGCTGGGCGGACAAATACTTTACCAAAATCGTTGACCTTAACCATGCCGGTCGCACACCAACATAATAAAAACCGTTTGTCAACCGGCAAGGCCATTTTTTTTAAATTTTATTTTAACGGGAATTTTCGGATTTGTAGGATTTACTATTGTCTTTTGCTATTAATAATACTATAATAAGATAATGTTTAGCCGTTGGAAAAAAATAGATTTCGTTATTGCCATATTGTTCGTGTTGACCAATATATCCTACCTGCTCCTACCGAATTATATCTTTAAATTTTTTTTGTGGGCCCTGATTATTACCGCTGTGAGCAGACTGCTGCTCCTCTTTAAAAGAAAACTACTCTGGAGAATCAGGAACCGGTTGATCTTTTCGGGTCTATTTATTGTGGCTGCGCCGATCTTCTTTATCCTTATCTTTTTCTACTTCACCAGTTATATCCTGATTGCTCATTACGAGGTGCTTATCCTGAACAACATAATGGACAGCCGGCTGCTGCGCTTCGAACATATTGCCGATAATTTTTTAGACTTGCAAAACATCGAAAAAATGAAAACAATGGCCCAAATTCCTATGCGATTCGACCAGGGCGCCCTAAACATCCTCTTCTTCAAGTGGACGGCGTCCACACCCTATAAAGGCGGCACAATAGATCACCGTGAAGGAAAACCCGGCCCCGGTAACACACTCTCACAAAATATGAATGAAAGGGGGACGGCGTCCATACCCTCTAAGGGCGGTACAGCCGCCGGTCATGAAGAAAAGCAGGGAGAATTCTCGTGCGTTTTCGAACACCCTACAGGAGAATTCCCCAAAAAGAAATTAGCAGTCATGAACTTTAAAGGCTATTTTATGTTAAATAATAGACTTTATCACGGGGTCATAAAACAAAAAAAACAATTCGCTGTTTTGATAGCAAACACAATCAGCCAGGAATATCTCGATGATTTATCTACTATAAGCGATTTTAAAATCAAATATCGCGATCCTTACGACGGCAGGCATATGCAAATGATGGAGGAAATTACCTCCGATCCCGAACTAATGAGCAAACAAACTTCCTTTTTGCCTTATTTTTTCGATTATAAATTTTTAGACTTTAACACCCTGAGAAACAACAAACCTTCTGAAGAGAGCGGCCGTTTTTTGCTAAAAATCGATTTCAACAGGTTGTATGATAAAGTTTTCTCTACGGGACAGGGTTCCGCCCAGGACGATACTTTAAAATTTATCATTTTATTAATCGTTTTGTTTGCACCTATTGTTGTGTTCTCATTTTTTATAGGCTTTCGTATGATCAGGGTAATCACCCGGTCTATCAACCAGATAACCAAAGGTACACAAAAAATAAGAAACGGCGACTTTTCTTTCAGGATAAAAACCCGCTCCAAAGACGAGTTACAGTACTTAGGCGAGTCCTTTAACGAAATGGCGGCAGGCATAGACAGGCTGTTAGTGGAAGAAAAGGAAAAACAAAGACTGGAAGAAGAACTCAGGATTGCCAGGAGTATCCAACTAAGATTACTCCCCCCCGATACTTTTGAGAGCGAAAAATTTGAACTGGCCGCGGTAAATATCCCGGCAGCGGAAATCGCAGGCGACTACTTCGATTATTTTTTTGAAAAAGAGAATTACCTCTCCCTGTTGGTAGCCGATGTCTCCGGCAAAGGAGCCCCGGCTGCTTTTTATATGGCGGAGCTGAAAGGCCTGATCAACCACCTGCACAAAGAAGAGATCTCCCCCGCGGATCTGATTGCCGAATGTCACAGTGTCTTGAGCGATTCGCTCGATAAGGTGACCTTTATTACCATGATTGTCGCCCGGTTTGTGATTCCCCGGAAGAAATTTGTCCTTTCCCGGGCCGGTCATACCCAGGCCCTGTTCTACTCCCAGCGGGAGAAAAAGTGCTTAGAGTTGTTCCCGGAAGGCGTGGCCATCGGGTTAATAAATTTTTCCAGGGAAAAAATAAAGGAGATCGAAGTAGAATATCATCCGGGAGATATATTGTTTTTATTTTCCGACGGCTTATCGGAAATTTTGAATAAAGATGATGAAATGATAGGAGTAAAGAATTTGAAAAGAATCATCTGTAATAACAGCCGCGCTTCTGCCGGTGAGATTAAACAAAAGATGCTTGATTTTGCTATAAAATTCTCAGATACAGAGATCAACCGGGATGATCTAACATTTATCGTATTAAAAGTAAAATGATAGAAGAGCTTGAAAAGCAATTAAATTATACCTTTAAAAACAGGGACATTTTGCAGAACGCCCTGATTCATAAATCTTACAATGAAGGTTTGCGGAATGACCTGCCTGATAATGAAAAGCTCGAGTTTCTCGGCGATTCGGTTATCAACTTAGTGATTACCCAGCACCTGTTCAAAACCTACAAGAATTGGAGTGAAGGGGAATTATCCAAATTAAAATCACACTTAGTTTCCAGTAATTCCCTATCTGCTGTTGCCGGATCGATTTCTCTCAGTGATTTTTTACTTTTGGGCAAAGGAGAGGAGAAGAATAACGGCAGGGCGAATAAAAAAATTAGCGCCTCGCTTTTTGAAGCTGTAATCGGAGCTGTTTATATCGACTCGAACTTCAAAGTAACCGCTGCTGTAGTAATCTCTTTCTTCAAAGAGATTTTAGAGAGATTTTCTGAGAAAGAGATCAAGATCAATGACTATAAATCGGAACTGCAGGAGATTATCCAGGGGAAAGAAAACGTCCTGCCTATTTATAAGATAGTGGATGAATCGGGTAAACCGCCCCATGTTGTTTTTACGGCAGCGGTTTACCTGGGCAGCAAAGAGGTGGGCAGGGGAAAGGGAAGAAACAAGCGCCAGGCCGAGCAGGATGCTGCGGCTGATGCCCTAAAGAAGCTTAACAGTCTCGATAATTATGAAGAATTATCGGAAATATTTTTTTTCAAAAAATAGTTTTTTTATATATACATAATAGTATAAATCCCCCCTTCGGCGACCCTGCCGGGGGACGCCCCCATTGAGTTCATTGTCGGGGGCCAGCGGCACACCGCAC
>JAGLSW010000417.1 GCA_023135565.1 Candidatus Aminicenantota bacterium
GTCCAAAAATACAAAAAAAGCAGGCACCATATAATCAGGCAGTATGCGAGATAAGTATTGCCGTAAGTGCGAAGAAGAAAGGCTTTCTCCTCTATCCACTTCACTCCCGGTTCTTTGCTCCGGGCTCTTTGCTGCGATGTAGGCACAGAGGTGTTTTTCACCTACTTTCGACTCCCTAACTAAAACCACCGCTTCTTTTACCTGCTCATGGGCCAACAGCCGGTTCTCGATCTCGCCAAGTTCTATCCTGAAACCTCTTATCTTCACCTGGTGGTCGAGCCTGCCTAAAAATTCTATGTTACCTCCAGGCAGCCAACGAACCAGGTCGCCGGTACGGTAAAGAGTGAGGGGTGATTGGTGAGATGTGAGCACAAACTTTTCCGTGGTTAGTTCGGGGCGGTTTAAATACCCGCGGGCCAGGCAAACACCGCCTATACAAAATTCACCGCTTACTCCGATGGGCTGCGGGTTAAAATGTTTGTCCACTACATAATTCCGGATGTTGTTTAAAGGTCTACCGATAGGCACCCTGTCGATCTCTTCTACGGGAGGCAATGGATACCCGGTGGTATATACCGTGGCTTCGGTGGGGCCGTATATGTTCTCGATACGGGCGTTCCCCAATAAACCCACGGCCTTCTTTGCCAGGGGCACCGGAAACGCCTCCCCAGCCACGATTACATACTTCAAGCTCTGTAAATCTGCCTGTGTGGTTTTATCTATGTAGTCTAAAAATACATTCAGCATAGAGGGCACAAAATTTATATGAGTGACGCTGTCTCTCTTTACCGCTGCGGCAATGGCTTCAGGGTCACCTTCCTTTCCGGCTTCCAACAGCGCCAGCTTGCCGCTGCCGAAAAGCAAACAAAATATTTCGGTTACCGATACGTCGAAAATATAATTGGTCTTTAATAAATAAGCGTCTTCTTCTTTTAAGGGATATAACTCCTCCATGTTCTTCAAAATATTAACGACACTCCTGTGCTCGATAAGAGTCCCTTTCGGTGTGCCCGTGGAACCGGATGTGTAGATCACGTAAGCCATATCCCGGGGATTATTTACAATTTGGGGATTCCCGCCGTCACCATGCCGGTGATTTTCTTCAATTAAGTCGATCACCTCAATTCCCGGGCCTAAATCAATGTTAACGCTGTCCGAACTGGGGGCAGTTAGGAATTTTGCCGCGCTGTCGCGCATAATTAGCTCGATCCGCTCAGCGGGATAACCTGGATTAATTGGCATATAGGCGCCGCCTGATTTGAGAATGCCCATAATACCGGTCAGCATCTCGATAGATCGATCAACCAAAATAGCGACTATAGTGTCAGGGCCAACTCCTTTCGTTCTTAAAACTTTTGCCAGCCTATTGCTTTCCTGATTCCAGGCAGCAAAGGTGAGACTGCGCTCCCCATGCCGCAGCGCTATTTCAGCGGGCATTTTAGCGACTTGTTCCCGGAATAATTCATGGAGTGTTTTATCCCGCGGGAAATCGCTCTCCGTATCGTTAAATTCATACAGGATTTGCTGTTTCTCTTCTATAGGTAAAATCTCTATTTCAGACAACTTTACTTGCGGATTTTTTAAAACCGAAGTTACAATGTTTTTAAAATAGTTTCTGAATCTTTCTATGGTCTCTTCCATAAAAAGATCGCTGCAATATTCGACCATAAAATAGAGGTATTCAACCGGCCTGGAAGAGGACGAAATCTCCGCTGCCGCAGGAGAAGCCTTTTCACCGGAAACACCT
>JAGLSW010000418.1 GCA_023135565.1 Candidatus Aminicenantota bacterium
AAAAGCTTTGAATTTTTCTTTTTCCCGGAACTGAATAGTTACCTCCGTTTTTATTGAAAAATAGGGCTAAGTGTGATATAAATGGCAATGGAACATCAAACACAAATTTTACTCGTTATGATCGGTTATATGACCCTGCTGATACTGTGGGGATTGTACCAGGGGCGAAAAGTAAAAAATAATGCCGACTATGCCATCGCCGGTAGAGACCTGCCAGGCTGGGTGGCGGCATTATCGGAACGCGCCACGGGCGAGTCTTCCTGGGCGCTGTTAGGCCTGCCCGGAGCGGCTTATGCCACCGGGCTGGCAGAGATATGGACGGCAGTGGGCTGCGTTGCCGGAATCATTACAGCCTGGGCAGCCATCGCCTGGCGGCTGCGCGACGAAGCGGAAAAACACGATGTAAACACTTTTACGGAGTTTATCGCCGCCAAACACAGCGACTTCGGCAAAAAAATCAGGGCTGTGGGCAGTATGGCTATCGTTTTTTTCTTTTTCTTATATGTCGGCGCTCAATTTTTGGGCGGTGGTAAAACCTTGCACTCCATGTTCGGCATCGATCCTAAAATCGGTATGCTGCTGACTGCCGCTATTATCGTACCTTATACGATTTACGGTGGCTTCCGCAGCGTGGTTTATACCGATGTGGTGCAGGCAATCGTAATGATTGTCACCTTAGTGGTGGGTCCCATCGTAGGAATTATTTTTATAGCCGGTAACCCGGCAATCTTTGCCCAATCTATCCCGGAAGCCCTTACCAAAGCCGGCGCCGATTACAGTTCTATTTCCGGCGCAGCTTCCGGGTTTGGGGCGGGGATCGTGATTATGAGCGGCTTTTCCTGGTTTTTCGGCTACTTAGGCGGCCAGCCCCAACTGAGCACACGGTTTATGGCTATAAAAAACTCCCGGCAGGCAAAACAGGGCCGCAACGTCGGTATTGCCTGGACTGTGGTGGCCTATATCGGGGCACTGTCCATCGGCTGGATCGGCATCGCTATTTTCGGCCCCAACGGCCTGCAAGACCAGGAGTACGTGATGCCCAGGGTTATTTTGGAAATTTTCCCACCGGCTGTGGCGGGAGTATTGATAACCGGGGCTATCGCCGCTATGGTCTCTACGGCGGATTCACTGCTCATACTATCGGCTACGGAACTTTCCGAGAATATCATTAAACCGGCGCTTAAATCGAAGGCGGAAAAAGCCGGCAGCGCTTTAACCCGTTCGCGAATCGTAACCGCCCTGCTGGCTGTAATTGCCCTGCTGTTGGCTTATATTTTCCCGTCGAAACTCATTTTTACGTTGGTGAGTTATGTGTGGGCGGGGATAGGCGGCACTTTTTCCGTAGTTATCCTGTTAACCCTGTTTTGGAAACGTTTTCATGGTAGGGCGGTGCTGGTAACGATTATCACGGGTTTACTCTTTACTATTTTGTGGAGTGTAACGGGTATGGAAGCAAAGATCACCTCCCGTATTATGACTTTTTTGGTTAGCGGGGCAGCGGCTGTCATAGCAACCTACGCGCTTCCCGGTAAGGGTGCGGCGCGCCCCAGCCATTAAGCCGCTTTGCGGTATGGTGGTGCCTTTGATTCTCCCTAAACAGAAGTTTTGATCAAACTTTTTCAACCCCGTACGCACGGGGAGGCGATGAGCGGCTCCGCCGCAGGGCAGCGGG
>JAGLSW010000419.1 GCA_023135565.1 Candidatus Aminicenantota bacterium
TATTGCAGGGCCGCCGGAGGCAAAAAAAAGATGAGTACTAATATTTCAAATAAAATAATTAACAGTGAAATTTTCTCCCGGTTGTACGGCAGCGGCGAACAGGCAAAACAAAAACACAGCGCCCGTTTTCAAGAGCTAATCGAAAGATTCCGGGAGTGTTTCGGCGCGATTGACGAAAGCCTTCGATTTTTCAGCGTCCCGGGGCGCACCGAGATAGGCGGCAATCATACAGATCATAACCACGGGAGGGTTTTGGCCGCGGCAGTTAATTTAGACGCTGTCGCCGCTGCTGCTCCCACCAGCGATAACAAAATTTTTATTTACTCGAGAGGCTATGACCGGCCTTGTGAAGTAGACCTGAACGAACTGGCTCCCCAAAAAGAAGAACGGGGCACTACTAATGCCCTGATCCGGGGTATCGCTTCGAGGCTGCGAGAATCGGATTACCGGATCGGCGGTTTTAACGCCTGCATCAGCAGCGCCGTGCTGCCCGGTTCCGGGCTCAGTTCTTCGGCGGTTGTCGAAGTCCTGATCGGCGCTATTTTGAACTCACTCTACAACCAGGGGAAAATCGACGCGGAAACCCTGGCTATAACCGGCCAGTACGCGGAGAACAACTATTTTAACAAACCCTGCGGTTTGATGGACCAGATGGCTTGCGCAAAAGGAGGAATCCTGACCATCGACTTTAAAGACCCCCAAAAACCCCTGACCCATAAAGTAGATTTCGATTTCAGCCGGGAGGATTTCAGCCTCCTGGTGGTGAACACAGGCGGCGGCCACGCAAATCTAACCGAAGATTATGCTTCGATTCCCCGGGAAATGAAAGCTGCGGCGGCCGCGTTAGGCAAAACAGTATGCCGTGAAATCGAATACGAAGATATTATTCAAAACCTGCCCGCCCTGCGCACAACAGTAGGCGACCGGGCGGCTTTACGGGCCTTGCATTTCGTGGAAGAAAACCGCCGCGTCGAACTCCAGGTAGAGGCTTTGCAAGGCGGGGATTTCGATCGTTTTTTGGAATTGGTGCGGGAATCGGGAAACTCTTCTTTGCGCTGGCTGCAAAATTGTTACACTGGTCAAGACAACAAAAACCAGGGCATTACCTTAGCCCTGGCGCTCAGCGAAAAATATATAACGAAGGTCGGCAGAGGCGCTTGCCGGGTGCACGGCGGCGGGTTTGCGGGTACGATCCTGGTTCTCCTGCCTAATCCTGCTTTGCCCGGGTACTTAGAACTCATGGAGCCGGTCTTCGGCACAGGAAGTGTGCCGGTTTTGGATATTCGCTCTTTCGGTCCCTGTGAATTAAAATAAATTTTTTGATGGAGCTAACACACCCCGTCACTTCGGGGCGATTCCAGGTCAACTTTCAAAAATTATATTGATTCTTGACTTTAATGCGAGCGATTAGGATGGACGCCGAATCTTTTCAGCACAGGTC
>JAGLSW010000042.1 GCA_023135565.1 Candidatus Aminicenantota bacterium
AGGTTCTGACCCGCCGGAGGCAATTACTAAAAAAGCTTCTAAAGGGGCTAAAGAAACTACAAAAAAAACCATGGTTTCTTTTGATTTCGAAGATATGATCGAACGTTGGCAGCAAGTTTCACCCCGTGCCGGAGGGCAGAGGCAGCCTTTTGTGATTTGCAAAAAAGGCGTTTATACGGTACTTTATATCTCGAACCATGACGGTGAAAGGGGCAATATATGGAAGACCACTATAAAGCCTTTCGAACCCCGGAAAACTGAAAAAATAAAAGGGGCGAAAACCTGGGGTTTGAATATCTCCGCGGCCAAAGATAAGTATTATGTACTGCTTAACGGCGTGATTAATGAACTCGACCTAACAGACGATTCGGTCAAGCCCATCAAAATGGATTATACATTCCGGCGCAATTTGGCCGGGGAATTTACCCAGATGTTCTCTGAAGTGTGGGCCAATCTCCAGGAAAATTACTACGATGAAAAATTCCACGGCTTAGATTGGGAAAAAACCGGGAAACAGTATAAGAAATTTTTACCTCACATACGTACCCGTGCCGATTTGCGCAGGTTGATTAACGATATGTTGGGGGAATTGAACTCCTCCCACTTAGGCTTCACGTCCAGGGGCGATGAGGAAAAAACTTTTTATAAAACCCAAACCGAACATACGGGGATTATTTTCCAGGAAGACAGTCCCTACCGGGTAAAGTATGTGGTGAAAGGTTCCGCTGCCGATAAAAAAGGCATCGACATTAAGCCCGGCGACGGGTTGACCGCGGTGAACGGTCAAAAAATCGACCCGGAAAAAAACCGGGAATCTTATTTTACCGCCCCATCGTTGGCTAAGGAGATAAAGCTTACTTTTAGCCGCGAAAAAAAAGGCTACAGCGTTAATATTCACCCGGAAAGCAATCGCTTTTTTAAACGGCATCTTTACAATGAATGGGAGCGCGAGAACCAGGACTATGTAGACAAAAAGAGCAGTAAACGCATCGCTTATATCCATATGAAGAATATGGGTAGATTTTCATTGAGACAGTTTATCGTAGAAATGAGCACCGAAGCTTTCAAAAAAGAGGCTTTAATACTGGACCTGCGTTTTAATACAGGGGGTAATGTTCACGACGCGGTTTTGGAATTCCTCTCCAGGAAGCCATATACCAAATGGAAGTACCGGGGAGGAAAATTTGCCCCTCAGCCCAATTTTGCGCCTGCTGCCAAACCCATCGTACTGTTGATCAACGAGCAGTCTTTGAGTGATGCGGAGATGACCGCCGCCGGTTTTAAAGCCTTAGAATTGGGCACGGTGATCGGCACGGAAACCTACCGCTGGTTGATTTTCACATCCGGCAAGGATCTTGTGGACGGTTCTTTTTACCGGCTTCCCTCCTGGGGCTGCTATACTTTAGAGGGCAAGGATATCGAGTGGCACGGAGTGGCCCCGGATATTTATGTGAAGAAAACCTTAGAAGACCGCTTAGAAAACCGGTATCCCCAGTTAGACACAGCAATAAAGGAGATTAATAAAAAGTTAAAAAAATAAGGGTGCGGGGGGACGGCGTCCCCAGTCTACTAGCCTCCGGCGGCCCTCCGGGGGGTCGCTTTTGAAAAAGCTCCGCAAAACTTTTTATGAGCGATCAGATTTTCTGCCCTGAAAAGCGCCCCTTATCGGCTCCCCGCGTTAAACTGCTTCGCAGCAGGGAGATGCTTCTCGCTTTTAAATCAACAAAAGTTTTGATCAAACTTTTACAAAAGTTTGG
>JAGLSW010000420.1 GCA_023135565.1 Candidatus Aminicenantota bacterium
TTTTAGAGTTTACGAGCACAGTCCCATCCTGAGTTCTCTTGAGTTCATCCTGAGCTCTCTCGATCTCCTACGCGGCAAACTGCCAACGTTCACCGGTGTAATCTATCTTAACCACTGTGCCGGGAGAAACCTCGCCCTCTAATATCATATTCGATAAACGATCCTGGATTTTCCTCTGGATAACCCGCTTTAAGGGCCTGGCTCCCAAGGCGGGATCGTAGCCCAACTCAGCTAACCTGTCCAGCGCATTGTCCGATATTTCAATGGAAATTCCGGTAGATTGCAGCAGTTTTTCGAGTTTTTTGATCTCTAACAGGGTGATCTCTTTGATTATCTCTTGCGACAGGGGTTTGAAGGTGACAATTTCGTCTATGCGGTTCAGGAACTCGGGCTTGAAGTACTTGAAGAGTAGATTTTCTATCTCCTGTTTGATCTCTTCGTAACCGGTTTTATCCCGGATGATCTCTGAGCCTAAATTCGATGTCATAATGATGATGGTGTTGGTAAAATTGATGGTTTTACCTTTGCCGTCGGTTAACCTGCCGTCATCCAATATTTGCAGCAGGATGTTGAATACATCGGGGTGCGCCTTCTCGATCTCGTCCAACAGGATCAGGGAATAAGGCCGCCGTTTGACCGCTTCGGTTAATTGACCGCCTTCTTCATAACCTACGTACCCGGGGGGCGCGCCGATCAGTTTGGCTACAGAGTGCTTCTCCATATATTCCGACATGTCGAGCCGGACCAGCGCTTTCTCGCTGTTAAATATAAACTCACCCAACGCTTTGCCCAGTTCGGTCTTGCCGACGCCGGTAGGACCGAGGAACATAAAAGAACCTAAGGGGCGACCGGGGTCATGCAGTCCGGCTTTGGAACGGCGAATCACCCGCGCTACCGCGGAAGTAGCCTCATCCTGGCCTATTATCCGCTGTTCCAGGATGTCTTCCATTTTTAAGAGTTTGTCCTTTTCGCCGCTCAGTAATTTGTTTACCGGGATACCGGTCCACTTAGAAACCACTTCGGCAATATCTTCTTCGGTGATTTCCTCCGTCAAAATCTTCTTCTCCGCCTGCACCTGTTCCAACTGGATTTGAGCCGCTTCTATAGCTTTGTTCAGGTCCGGAATTTTGCCGTATTGAACCTGGGCGGCCAATTCGTAGTCGTTGTTCCTTTCGGCTTCCTGCTGTCGGTTCTTCAACCCGTCGATGCTCTCTTTCAACTCCCGCAGCCTGTTGATAATGGCTTTCTCCTGCAGCCAGTGCTCCTTAATTTTCTCCCGCTGCACTTTCAAATCTTCCAATTCATCTATCAGGCGTTTCAATTTCTCTTTGGTGTCCCGGCTGTTTTCCCGTTTCAGGGCCTGCCTTTCGATCTCCAACTGCATGATCTTACGTTCCAGTTCATCTAATTCCTGGGGCATGGAATCCATCTCGATTCTCAGTTTCGAGGAAGCCTCGTCCATCAGGTCGATGGCTTTGTCGGGCAGGAAACGGTCGCTGATATAGCGGTCGGAAAGGGTGGCGGCGGCAATCAAAGCAGCATCGATTATTTTGATGCCGTGATGAATTTCGTACTTCTCTTTTATACCGCGCAAAATCGAGATGGTCTCTTCTACGCTGGGTTCTTTGACAAAAACCGGCTGAAACCGCCTCTCTAAAGCCGCGTCTTTCTCGATGTATTTTTTGTATTCGTTCAGGGTGGTAGCGCCGATGACGCGGAGTTCTCCCCGGGCCAGGGCCGGTTTTAACATGTTGGATGCATCCACGGCGCCTTCGGCAGCACCGGCGCCGACGATGGTGTGCAGCTCATCTATGAAAAGAATAACTTCGCCGTCGGATTCGGTGACCTCTTTGATGACTGCTTTCAGGCGGTCTTCAAACTCGCCGCGGTACTTGGCCCCGGCTAAAAGACTGCCGATTTCGATGCCGATGAGCCGCTTCTCTTTCAGCAGTTCGGGCACATCCTGCTGCACGATTCTCAGGGCCAGTCCTTCGGCAATGGCGGTCTTTCCTACCCCGGCGTCGCCGATCAAGACCGGGTTGTTTTTCTTTCTCCTGACCAGCACCTGCATCAACCGCCTGATTTCGTCGTCCCGGCCGATAATCGGGTCTAACTTGCCGTCCCGGGCCAGTTCCACCAGGTCTTTGCCGTAACGTTTCAGCGCCTGCATTTTCTCTTCCGGGTTCTGGTCCGTTACTCTCGTGGTGCCTCTTATCTCCATCAACGCCTTCAAGAAATTATCTTTGCTGATCCCGGCAGAATTAAGTGTTTTGGCCGCTTCTTTTTTTTGCTCGAGAATGGCGATAATCAAGTGTTCCGCGGAGATATAATCGTCTTTGAATTTGGCGGCGGCGGAAAAAGAATTTTGCAGCACCTTAGAAAAATCCTTGCCGGCATACTGCTCGGCGCCCTGTACTTTGGGCAGCTTTTCTATCTCTTCGTTGAGTTTGGCGATAACGGCATGGTTGTCCACGCCTATCTTTTTTATCACTTCGGGCACGATGTTTTCAGGGTCGGATAATATTGCGCAGGCAAGGTGCAGGGGAGAAACCTCCTGGTTACCGTGAGAACCGGCCAACTGAACGCCCTGATCTATGGCATTATTTGCTTTTAAAGTAAATTTATCTCTGTTCATTTTTTTCTACCTCCACTATCATTATAGTATAAATTTTTCTTTTTGTCAATAACTTGATTATACTATTATAAAACTTATCTTAGCATCTTAATGTAAGATAATTGAGAATTATTCTTGCCTCCGGCGGCAAGGAGGGGCTTTTTTGAAAAATCGCCCCCCCTTGACCCCCCCAAAAAACTTTTATTTAGCAAACGTTTGTGCCCACTATTAAACGTTGATGAGTTTGCTCAGACATTCGGCTAAACAGAAGTTTTTGTCCAACTTTTTTCAAAAAGTTGGCCGCCGGAGGCAGCTTTTTTAAAAAGCCCCCCTGCCTGGAACTAAATTAAATTTTTTACGTATTCAATATCTTATGGAAAAAATAATTCAATTACAGGATATCTTTTTTAGTTACGGCGACTTTAAAGCCATCGACGGTATCAGTTTAGATATCGGCGCAGGCGTCTACGGACTCTTAGGCCCCAACGGCGCAGGCAAAACTACGCTGCTGAAAGTCGTGCTCGGTTTTTTAACGCCTTCTTCAGGCCATGGCCGCGTATTGGGTATGGGCATCTCTTCCAGCCGGAAAGCGGTGCGCCGCAAGATCGGCTATATGCCGGAAAACGACTGCCTGATACCGGGCATGGACGGCGTTACTTTAACCGCCTACTTAGGAGAACTGAGCGGTATGCCCCGCCAGGAAGCCATCAAAAGAGCCCATGAAGTGCTGTACTATGTGGGCCTGGAAGAAGAACGCTACCGCAAGGTGGACACCTACTCCGCCGGCATGAAACAACGGCTGAAACTGGCCCAGGCCTTAGTGCACGATCCCCAACTGCTTTTGTTGGACGAGCCCACTTCCGGCATGGACCCCAAAGGGCGCAAAGAGATGTTGGATTTAATCAAAGACATTGCCGGCAAAGGTTCGATGAACGTCATAATCTGCTCCCACCTGCTGCCCGACATAGAAAACACCTGCCGCCGTGTGATCATCTTAGACAAAGGCCGGATCGCCGCCAGCCACGACATCGAGGGCGTCAGCGAAGACAGGTTCAACCGTTTTAACCTGAAACTAAAAGGAGAAACAGGAGCTTTTCTCGAGAAACTGGAATCCTTAAAATGCGAGATCGACGTCACCGACCGCGGCCTTTATAAAATCAAACTGCCGGCACAAGAGTCCTCGCGCAAACTGTTCGAGATCGCTTTAGCAAGCAAAGTGCAAATCCGCCACTTCCAGCAGTCGAGGACAACCCTGGAAGACACGTTTGTCACCGCCATAGGAGTTAACCATGAGCATTAGAGAAAAAGGATATCACAAGTGGGATCAGGAACTAAAAAGCGGTGGAATCGCCTGGCTGCCTATGTTTTTTAACGGCATAAAAACCGCTTTCAAGAAAAAATACGCCAAAGCCTTTTTTGCTTTTACTATTTCTCCTTTTTTGATTTTCCTGGCCGGGATATATATTTCCACCAAGCCGGAACTCAAAATGTTCAGCGAAATCGTCAGGCTGCTTAAAACCGACGCCCGTTTTTTCGCTGCTTTTTTTACCAACGGTTTTACCTACTTCATGCTGGTGCTGCTGTGCGTTTTTGTCTTTGCGGAAATGATTTCCGGCGACCTGCAATTCAACTCTTTTCCCCTCTATTTCTCCAGGCCCTTAGACCGCAAGGATTACGTGTTAGGCAAATTATCGGTAATTATGTTCTACATGCTGCTTTTTACCTTAGTTCCGGGCATTCTCCTGCTGCTGTTCAAATTTATTTTTACCGGGACGTTCTCGGTGGAGCCGCGGGTGGTTCTCGGTATTATTGTGCTTCCTATCTTGATCTCCGCCTTCTTCTCCTCCATCACCCTGATGTTCTCCTCTTTGAGCGCCAACGGGAAGTATGTCAAAATCATCATCTTCGTTTTGTTCTTCTTATCCAACGGTATCTCCGAAATGTTAAAAGGAATCTTCAGGAATACCTACTTCAACCTCTTCTCCTTCCCCAGGAACCTCGAACAAATGGGCGCTTATATTTTTAATTCCAGGCCGGCCTTTTCCGTGCCCGGCTGGATAAGCCTGCTTATCATTGCCGGCCTGACTGTTTTATCATTTCTTGTAATATTTAAAAAAATAGGCAAATCGGAGGCGCAAATTGAAATCGGTAGTTAAAACAGGAAATCTCTCCAAATGGTATGGTAACATCCTGGGTATCAGCGATATATCGCTGGAAATATCACCGGGGATCACAGGCTTGTTAGGGCCCAACGGCGCCGGGAAATCTACATTCTTAAAAATGATATCCGGGCAATTGAAAGCCAATATCGGCACTGCCGCCATTTTCGGGGAGCAGGTTTTCTCC
Source organism: Candidatus Aminicenantota bacterium (assembly GCA_023135565.1). Classification (GTDB taxonomy): domain Bacteria; phylum Acidobacteriota; class Aminicenantia; order UBA2199; family UBA2199; genus JAGLQA01. The sequence goes on from JAGLSW010000420.1 coordinate 4,961, forward strand.
AACCAACAGCTTTTTTCCAGGATCGGTTTTTGCCCCGAATATGATAGTTTTTACCACGATAATACCGGGTTCGAGCAGGTGGCTTTTTTGGCCGGACTGCGCGGTTTTAATAAAAAGGAGGCTGCACAAAAAGCCGAAGCTGCTATCGACCGGGTGGGCCTATTAGGGAATAAAGACAAGTTGATCCGGGAGTACAGCTTAGGTATGCGGCAGCGTCTGAAATTTGCCGGTTCTATCGTTCATGAGCCGGAAGTATTGATGTTAGACGAGCCGCTGCGGGGGATCGACCCCCTATGGCGGGTCAATATCATCCGCATCATCAAAGAGTTTGAAAAAGCGGGCAAAACCATTATCGTGGCTTCCCACATTTTGCCTGAGGTGGAAGCCATGACAGACGACATCATCCTCATCCACCAGGGAAAAGTCTTTGCCCAGGGTGATATTCATTACATCCGTGATTTGATCGACACGCATCCGCATATGATTTCGGTGAAATGCGGGGACTACCGGAAATTGGCCGCCCTGCTGATCGACAGGGAATATATTTTGGATGTCCATTTCGACCGAGAAAGCAGCAAAGTGACCCTTAAAACAGACCACCGGGATAAATTTTTCGATTTACTAAATAGAACCATCGTAGACCATAAGATCGAAGTGGAAGAGATTATCTCTCCCGACGATAATTTACAAGGGGTCTTCGACTACCTGATAGGGAGATAAAAATGGGTTTGATTACATCCGCAAAAAAGATATTCACCTTCTTCTTCAAACACGGCATTAAGTCTAAAAAAGCCAAAATCTTTTTCTTGTTGAGTTTTTTGCCGGTTCTTGTGCTGATTATTGCGAAAATATTCGAATTGACCGATCCCGGCGCACGGATAACGGCTGCTGACATTTTTTCCAAAGCCATGTTGATTATATACATTCAATTATTGATACCTATCCTGGCGCTTTTTTTCGGTTCCTTAGTGGTAAACGAGGAGATGGACAACAAGACCCTCATCTACCTGACTACTTCCCCGGTGCCCAAACCGGCGATTATTTTGGGCAAATACGCCGCCTATATCCTGCTCACTGCTATCATCGTCAATGCCGGGCTGCTGTTATCTTTTATCACGATCAATATCGACCGCTTAGGCCGGGCTGTATACGTGAACCAGTTTTTAACTTTCGTAGGCGTCGGCTTTTTGGCTCTCCTGGCTTATACCGCGTTTTTTACCCTATTGGGCACTATCTTCAAAAAATCGGTTGTCTTCGGCCTGCTTTTTATTTTCGGTTGGGAGAGTCTGGTGCAGTATTTTCCCGGCGTGACGCAGAAATTTACCTTCATTCACTATGTCAAATCCCTGCTGCCCTATTCGGCGGAAAACGTCAAGTTCCTGGTTTTTAAATTAGAACCTTCCGGTACTGCCGAGTCGCTGGTAGTGCTCCTGCTCATTACGATTATCTCTTTGGCTGTAGGCTCTTTTATTTTTAACAAGAGAGAGTATATCCTGTCGGATGCAGCGTAGGACAGCTTTCAGCATTCAGCTTTCGGCCATCAGCTATCGCCTCCGGCGGCCAACTTTTTGAAAAAAGTTGGACAAAAACTTCTATTTAGCGAACGTTTGTGCCCCTTACCCGGTGCCGGTGAATTTGCCCAAACGCCGGGCTAAACAAAAGTTTTGATCAAA